>CAYLXY010000551.1:0-1514 GCA_964387405.1 uncultured Clostridiaceae bacterium | reverse complement strand
AACTTAACAGCCCCAGAGCCCCTTCCCACCAAATAATACAATTAATAATAGGAAGAAGAACAGAAGACTATCCCCACTATCATTAAAAATGCCACAGTTGCAAAATATAATAACTAGTAGTAAAAAGAAAAATAATAAACTGCTACTATTTCCCCATAGTCCACCAAATATACTCTTTTTAACCATTTCTGACATATCTTTTCCCTCCTAATATTTTTTAAAATCTTTTAAATTTATTGAAAATCTCTAAAAATTCCAAAGTCTTCTTCCTCCAAATAAAATAACTAATAACAAGAAGAAGAATAATAAACTGTCTCCCATATCCTTAAACATTTGAGAATTGAAGAAAATTATCACTAGCAATAAAAAGAAAAATAACAAACTACTTTCTTTGCCGAATACATTTGATAATACTCCTCCTGTTTTCTTTTCTATTTCTGTACACTGAACTACTTCACTCATATTTAGCACCTCACTTCTCTCTTAAGATTTATTTTACTTCTCACTTTATATTATGAATTAATTATAAATTGGTGCTTTTTATTAATGAATAGTTTGACATGATGAAAAACCCCTTAAATCTGTATACAGATTTAAGGGGTAAGCCTAATTTTACAATAATTTTTTATTACAACTAATCTTTTCTTACTGAAGCTGCAAGTTGTTCTACAGAATCCTCTAATTCTACTCCTACCTGGGATTGATTTTGTGATATAGTGTTAAGTTGTTTGATTTCAGAACTGATTGAAAATATTTCATCACTAATTTTACCTAATATTTCTGCTATTTTCCTTGTAAATTCTTCACTATTAGTAGCAAGTTTTTGTACTTCTTTTGCAACAATAGCAAAACCTCTTCCATGTTCTCCTGCTCTAGCTGCTTCAATAGAAGCATTTAGTCCTAAAATATTTGTCTGCTGTGTAATCTTGTCAATAAAGTTTATAATTTGATCTGTTTCTTTTACATGACTTATAGTTCTTTCTGCAAACTCACTTAATGTATTGCCTAACTCATTTGTTTTATCAATGCTATCATGCATTTTCATTGTGCATTCCTCAGCTACATAGCTAATATTTCTTATTTCATTTATTTTTACTTCTAGTTGATCATTAAGTTCTTCTTGATTTCCAATAAGTATAGTTATAAATTTAGCAACATTAGAACGAATAACCTCTACGTCATTAATATTATGTAACTTAATTTCTTCTTCTACTCTTTCACTTCCAGTTACTTCAATTATTAAATCCAATTCTCTAGATAGCATTTCCTTTATACTATTTGTATTATATACACCAAGTTCCTTTGCTAATTTAATCCCTGGGGCACTTTCATTTATATCTACTATTCCAGCAACTTCAACTTCTTTTGTTTTTATAAGTGTATTTAAAATTGAGCTTCCACCTTGCCCCCCACCAATAATTGCTATTATCATAATCGCCACCCCCCTTATATTATATAATTTAGCTCGTTGCAGAACCCTACAACTCGCATATTTACTGACTTTTAATCTATTG
>CAYLXY010000550.1:0-1516 GCA_964387405.1 uncultured Clostridiaceae bacterium | reverse complement strand
TATTTAAACTAAGTCTATCAATAGAGAGAGGAGCTGTGGAAATGGCATACATCTATAAAATTACCAATAAGTTAAATGGTAAATGTTACATTGGAAAAACAGAAAAAATAAATCCTGAAGAACGGTTTGATGAACACATACGAGATGCAAGGAAGTCTCACAAAGAACATAGGCCTTTATATTCCGCTTTTAATAAATATGGAATAGAGCATTTCAGTTTTGAAATACTAGAAGAAACGAGTGAACCAGCTGCTCGAGAGAAATATTATATTAAATATTATAATAGTTATGGAAGGACTGGGTACAATGCAACTCTTGGAGGGGACGGAAAAACTTATCTAAACCACCAACAGATTATAGAAGATTATAAAATTTTACAAAATGCAAAAGCTGTGGCGAATAAGAATGAGTGTCATCCAGACTCTGTTTTGAATATCTTAAAAAATAACAGTATTCCAATTTTATCTTCACAAGAAGTCTCGCGAAATCAACATAAGAAAAAAGTTTTAATGTTAAATAAAGATAGTAAAGCAATTCTTAAAGAATTTTCCACTTACAATGAAGCAGGGGCTTATGCAATTGAAAAAGGATATTCTAATATGGCTACACCAAATGCCGCCGCAGGCAAGATTTCTTTAGTATGCAGAGGAAAAAGACAGACTTTTGCAGGTTTTATATGGGAATTAGGATAGTTTCTTACTGCTCCGACCACAGGCTTCACAAGTGGTGTGTTATTCTAGTAACGTACTGAAAGTCGACAGCAGAAAATGTCTAGAACATCCTTTAGAGGGCAACTGTAGTGATAAAGTGGAGACTAAGTGGTGATCTGGATGGGGCACTCACCCTTGACTCTTTGAAAAGGGAACTGCTTGCTGGTAACGGTAAGTAAGAGTCAGAGAAAATCTTCTAGACCTAAGCTCCAGAATTGGCTATAGTTGTTGCCACAAATTTGAAAGGAGGGAATTGTATGAAGCTCTTATCTAAATCAGATGAATCTTTGTTAGGGCAAGAATGTCTGTGTGAGAAATGCAAAGCAGTAGAAGGAGTTCTTTGTATAGACCCTTACTATGAAAACGCTCATCAAGAGCAAATATTAGCTTGCTATTGTCCCAGCTGTTATAATAGAGTAGGAGAAGATATATAAGGAAATGTCCATTTGGAATGGAAGCTGTCTGCAAAGCAGCCCAAGTCAGTTTGATTCTGACCGTTTACAAAGGAGGATTACTATGCGAAAATGTGATAAATGTGGAAAAGAATTGAAGATAAACGATAAAATTTTTACAGCAGTAGGACTCCGCATTTGTGAAGAATGTAATAAAAAATCTGGTGGAACTATTAGCCTAGATATGGTTATGAATGAAATAATGAAAAAGAAAAAATAATATTCTCAAGTAGCTCAGTTAGGTCAGAGCTCTTGGCTACGAACCAAGGAGTAAGGGGTTCGATTCCTCTCAGGTACGTCAAATGGTGAAAAAAGGTTCACAGTAGCCATGCCACAAACCAGGAACCTTGCGCC
>CAYLXY010000549.1:0-1520 GCA_964387405.1 uncultured Clostridiaceae bacterium | reverse complement strand
ATGATTTCAAGCAAGTCATAGTATAATTTAGTTTTATGCGGCATACTCTATCCCTGTAATTTCCTTATACTGTTCTGCTGTCAGCACTTCCAACTGCACCAATCTTCTTAACTGCCCCTTAGTACACCAATGTTTTTTATATCTACTATTCCACTTCTCAAAATCATTTTCATATAGCATATTACATACCTCCTTGTAATTCTAACATCTGTATTTCTAAGCTAGATATTTGTTGACCTTGTGAAATTTCTTGTATTTCTCTTTCCGACATTTGAATTCCTAATTCTTTGTTTTCTTTTTGTAATTTTAAATTCCCTAATGGGTGGGTATACCCTTCTGGAAATAATTCCTTTTCCACATAACTGTTTATCGCAGAACCAAAACCATCTGGAATATTTAATTGATTTATCTCTTCTAGTCTATCTACTTGTTCTTGAGTAGGCTCTACTGGTATAAATTCGATTATCTCTGTATGCTCCCATTTTTCTTCAAAGTCAAGCCACCATTGCTTATCCTCACTGCCTACACATTGAGTTATTTCTTTATCGTTTTGCATGTACTTAACTTTTTCATTGCATAAATGCCATCTCCCGTTTTTATAAAATACCATCAACATCACCTTCCTTTTCTAATTTGCTAACATCAATCTTAAACACAGCTTTGCCATTCTTCTTCTTTTTTAAGTATAAAAAATCAAATCTATCAATTAAGCTCTGTATAAAATTATAACTATTTGCATATTCAGCGTGGCCTTTCCAACTGTTTAACATTTGTTCGGCTTTCTCAACGGTCAACTTGCCTTCTAAAATCAAATCAGGCATAGCTTTCACTTTGCGTTTAATCTTTTTCTTACTTTCATTTCTCAAAAGCATATGTGTGGTATATATTTTATATCCTATGGTATTTACACCTTGATTTATGGGAAAAATTTTTGTTTTATTCTCATTCAATTTTAGCCCTAGTAATTCCTTTGTAAAATCTGATACCAAACAAAGTACTTCTTTGGCAACTTCTTTATCCTTGACTACAATCACAAAATCATCCATATACCTCACATAGTATTTTAGACTTAATTTTCTCTTACAGTGATTGTCAAGTTCATTAAGATATATATTTGCACAAATTTGACTAAGAGTATTGCCTAAAGGTAATCCTAACAAATCAATGATGTCAGCACTATCGATTATAATGAAAAGCAATTTAAGTGTTCTTTTGCACTTTATCTTTTTAGGTAGTAATTTTTTTAAAATATCCCTGTTGATACTATAAAAGAACTTCTTAAAATCACCTTTAATAATTGTTGCCTCTTCACCATATTCCCATTTAGCTTTTCTCATAAGATGTTGTATTCTTTTTGCACACTTATGAGTACCCTTGTCATCGATACAAGCATAACTATCATAGACGAATGACTTGTTATATATTTCTTTTAATATGTTATTTATGGCTAGTTGAACTATCTTATCTTTGAAATGCGTAGCGTCTACAATTCTTTCTTTTTGTTCTTATATTGTAAATCT
>CAYLXY010000548.1:0-1520 GCA_964387405.1 uncultured Clostridiaceae bacterium | reverse complement strand
ATGAATATAATTATATAAAACTTTTAAAATTATAAAAAGTAATTAAAGGGGAGAAGTATATGTTTATTGGACGTTTTAAAAAAGCACCATGTCATGAGGCGGAATGTATTGTTAAATATGTGGAAGATGCATTAAAGGGTAAAGATTCTGAAGTGCCTACTATTGAATACCCATTACATAATAAGGTTTTAGGAAATTTTCAAAAATTGCTTGATAATGAGGCTAAAATGTCAGCATCAGCAAAGAAAATATTGGATATAGTAAGTTCAATAAGTAATTTTGATGTGGGAATGTCCCATATATCTTATCAATTAATGGATTTTGCAGAGGAAATGGCAACTTTAAGTGAATCCAATGTAGCTATTGTTCAGCAAACAACAGCAGGCATGAATGAAGTAAGTCAATCTATTGATATGACTTCTGAAACTTTAGGTAATTTATCAGATGAGTCTGAAATTTTAACACAAAAAAATGATGAAAGTATTAGTTTATTAGAAGAAGTACAAAAGCTTAAAGATCATGTATTGGAAGATACAAGTATTATGAGTTCGAAAATTCAACAATTAGTAGATTTGGCTACAGAAGTAAGTAGAATAGTAGATAGTGTGCAAGATATAGCCGAACAGACAAATCTTTTAGCATTGAATGCTGCAATAGAAGCTGCAAGGGCTGGAGAGCATGGTCGGGGCTTTGCAGTTGTAGCAGATGAAACTAGAAAACTAGCAGATGATACTAAAGAAAACTTAGAAGGAATGAGAGAATTTGTAAACAATATTCATATTGCTGCATCAGAGGGAATGGAAAGTTTAAAAAGCACTTTAACATCTACAGAACAAATAAGTGATAAAATAGAATTAGTATCTTCTACTGTAGGTGAAAATGTACATATGCTTAGAGGAGTAATTACAGATGTTGATTCTATAAATAGCCACATGGAAGGTATCAAACTTTCTTCTGATGAGATTAATCAGGCTATGGAAGCTTCTAGTAGTGATGCAGAAAGACTTAGTTACATGACTCAGACTATACATGAGGATGCAAGTAAAAGTGTTGAATTTGCAAAACAAATATCAGAAGTAGATGAGGCACTTTCGGATATAGTAGGTGAAATGTTTGATGCTTTAAAAGGTACTAGTAATGCAGTTAAAAATGAAGAGCTAAGGGAAGTTATTGCAAAAGCTATAGAGTCACATATGGACTGGGTTAAAGGTCTTGAACAAATTACAACTGAAATGCGTATATACCCTATACAAACGGATTCAAAAAAATGTGCTTTTGGACATTTTTATCATGCTATAAAAATAGAGCACCCAGAACTTATAGAAGATTGGCAGTCAATAGACGAAATCCATGATAGGTTCCACAATATAGGTGATGAGGTAGTAGAGGCTGTTAATCAAAAAGATGAAAGAGCTGCTCAAAATCTTTATATGGAAGCTGTAGCACTTTCAGAAGAGATGATAAAAATTTTACAAAAAGTTGATGAAGATTATCGAGTTTTTGAAAGAGTAGTATCCTTA
>CAYLXY010000547.1:0-1522 GCA_964387405.1 uncultured Clostridiaceae bacterium | reverse complement strand
GACGAACCGTGCCGGAGGATGTGTTCAGTACGAGCGCCTGCGGACCCTGTGGAGAGGCTTGGAGGGGCAGCGCCGTCAAGAGCATCTGTTCCAACTTTAGGAAGCGTGGCGGGCTATCCCCCGGCGCAAGGGCTATGGTGCCGCCTTCAAATACTTGCGCCTCCCCTAGCTTTTCGCCGTTGACCCAAGTTGCCGCCCATACAGCGCCGTCATGCCAGGCATACAACAATACAAGACTTGTGTCGTTAAAATATTGGAATTCTAGGTCGCCGTCGGGAGAGAAGCTGTTTGCATCCACGACAATAAGATCCCGCCGGTCGCCGCTTCTCTTTTCGATGTGTATGCGCGGCTCCCGTCCTTCCTCTGTATCTTCGGCTGCGAGGAGGGTGTATTCGGTTCCGTTGCCCGTGGTAAGCCCTGTGCCGGGCGTCACCGTGTCAAACCAATGGCTCCGCGTATCTTCGTGAACTGCCCACCGGAAATGAGGAGCGGGCGGCGGCTCTTTCGGAACGGCGGCGCGCGCCTCCGCTTCGTTGGAAACAAGGTATAGACGAAGCAAAAGACCCGGTTCCGGGCGGAGATCCGTTTCAGGGCTGAGGAAAAGGGGAGCGTAAGATGCTGCGTCGCTGTCGTTTAAGGTCAACACGGCCATGGGCGTGCCGTGGGCGGTTTTCACCAGTCCTGACCATGGCTCTATGCCGCCAACAGAGAGCATGCCTTCGGGCGTGTTGAGGGTGTCGCCCGCTTCTACGCGGTAGGTGGAGCGCTCGTTGGACGCCTCTACCGTCAACTCGTTTTTGAAGGAGCCTTCCTCTAAGATGCGGCTCTCTTTTAAAGAGAGAATAAAAGGGAGCTCTGTTGTTTGATAGGCCTTTTGGCGGTCTAAAACCGTGAAGACAGCCTTTGGATTATCGAAATGAAGGAGCTCCGCAGGAAGCGCCTTATTTAAAAAGGCGAAGGAACTGTTTTCGTTTTGAACCGGTTGAACGGCCCGGCGCTCTCCCCTGCCTTTCTCGACAACGATGACACCGTCAAAACTGCGAAGTTGGTACAGTACGAAAGCAAAGACCGCCAAGACAGCTGTCTGGTAGCATAAATACACGACGAGTTTTAAGGGCAACCGTGGCATAGGATACTTTAGAGGGAAAAGCGCGGATGCTAGCCGTTCAGCTCCAACACTTTATCCCGTACGAGCGCCTCAATTTCTTTCATCCGCTTTCTGGTGTCCGCTTCCACGCGCATGACCAGTTTGGGCGCCGTATTGGACGCGCGCAGCAGACCCCAACCGTCGGGGAATTCAATGCGTGCGCCGTCGATGGTGACCACATCCAGTTTTAAGGTCTTTTTAAAATAGTCCGTCGCCTGCTTGACTACCTCAAACTTTTTGTTGTCGGGACAATTAAACTCGATTTCAGGCGTGGCAAAACGATCGGGAAAATCAACGAAATGTTCACTCAGTGCCTTATCTTCTTTGGCCAAGAGTTCGAGCAGTCGTGCGCCGCCGTAGATGGCGTCATCGAAA
>CAYLXY010000546.1:0-1523 GCA_964387405.1 uncultured Clostridiaceae bacterium | reverse complement strand
CATATTCAAAGCCCACGCATCCAATGGAACCTTTCTTTAAAAGATCTAAAGAAGAAAGCATATCAATACCCGCAAAAAGATCGCATAATTGAAAGGCTGTTACAGTTGTTCCAAGAAGGAGCGCACGGAAAAATGTATCATTACATCCATTTAAAGAAACGTTCTGGTACCTTCCGCATCTCTCTCCAAACCCCCGCAGGTCCGGAGCCAAGACCACATATCCACGAAGAACAAAATCTTTTGCAAACGCGCTGGCATATTCTGAAGATTCGCTATCAGACGAAGAACCGCCTCCTCTTCCCACAATGGATTCCTTCCCGGAATCATGATGCCCATGAAGACAAAGCAGACCCGGACAGGGCTCTTTCTTTGCTTCATCAGGAATGAGAAGGTATGCGGGAACCGCAACATCTGCTTCCGAACAGTATTGAATCCTGTGCATCACGTATCCGTCACATACGGTTCGCTCCAAAACCATCGGTTTCAATGGTGTTCGTATTGGAATGTTTCCAAGAAGAGCGACAAATGTCTTTCTGAACAGAGCCTGCCACTGTTGAAAATCCTGCACAGTAGAACCAATAAAAAGCATTTCAGGAATGATCTCTCTTATCCGTAAAGAAAGGTCATCCTCAAACGAAGAAGGCCGCACATTCACCTCAATAGTAAAAATGTTATCACAACAAATAACTCCTGCTCTCTGTAATGCCGGCAATAGGATCGTTGATTAGATGTTAGTATCGCGACCATTCCAGAACGTGATCAGATCAACCGTCCCTCAACTTATGTTCTGTGAAAAACAGTTAATGCAACCGTTTGATCGCTCCTGTTTCCGCAAGAAGATATTCTTTTTCCTTCTGGGGGAAGTAGATCCTTCTTATCAAAGCGCCCTCTTGCAATTCTATGTAAAGCTCACCTTTCGTATCCTGATAGATAAGCCTGTTGTGAAGACGATAGGTTTTTTCACCTACCTGCAGATGAAGCGTTGCTTTTCCGTACGGTCTTCCTTTTTCTTCCATACGCCCTCCTTCTTTCTCGCGGTTCTCTATTCTTTTGATGAAGGAAGAAAGGATATCGTTGCATTATAACCTCATATCATCTTCTCTTTTTGCATCCATTCTATATTGTCACGCATCCCCAACTCAAGAGAAATAACTGGCCGCCAGGAAAGATCCCGACCTGCTTTTGCAATAGATGCGCACATATGTTGACTGACAAATTTCAGCCCTCGCGCACTAGTATATCCAGCATAACGGGAAAGAACCTCTTCCTGTGAGGTAAAGAAATAGGAGGGCTTCTTTCCCATCGCTTCCGCAATAAGCGCCACATAATCTTTTAACATCAGGGCATAAGATCCCGCGATATTGTATATCTCTCCCAAAGAAATAGAGTTTTCTGCGGCACAAAGAAAGGAACGGGCAAGATCCTTCACATGACCGGGATGTAAAAGAGCTCTGCCATCTTCTGCCATCCATATCTCTTTTTCTTCATAGACCATCTTAAAAAATTCTTTCGCCCTTCCTCCC
>CAYLXY010000545.1:0-1523 GCA_964387405.1 uncultured Clostridiaceae bacterium | reverse complement strand
GTTTAAATAAAACCTTTTTTTATTTTGTTTTTTACATTGGTATAAAAATTTTCTATTTATCTTTTCCATAAAACCACCCTTATAAATGATTAGGTAAAGTAAAATAGGAGCATAATCCATATACTAAGCCAATTCTATTAATAGAATATCATAAATACCATATAGATTATACAAATTTATATATAAAACTTCTACTAAGGTCTTATGCTAGTTAATTTTTTTAATTTAAAAATCCATTTACTTTTTTCATAATCTTTTATAAACTAAAACTAATACTAATATTGGAGGTAATATTTTGAAAGAATTTGAAGTGATGTTTAATGAATATGCCAAACTATGTGTGAAAGTAGGTGTCAATTTACAAGTTAATCAACCCCTAGTTATTAATGCTCCTATTGAAGGTGTAGATTTTGTTAGATTAGTAGCAAAACATGCCTATGATTTAGGTGCTAGTGAAGTCCATGTAAACTGGAATGACGAAGTGCTTACAAAATTAAAGTATGAAAATGCACCTATGGAAGTATTTGAACAATTTCCAAAGTGGTATGCTGATGGATTAGAGGATTATGCAAAAAAAGGTGCAGGTTTTCTTTCTATATCTGCTCAGGATCCTGAATTATTAAAGGAAATTAACCCTAAAAAAATAGCTGCAAACAATAAATCATCATCAATGGCTCTAAAAGAATGGAGAAAATATACAATGAATGACATAAATGCCTGGTCTGTTGTATCTATTCCTACTAAGAGCTGGGCGAAAAAGGTTTTCCCAGAACTTACAGGAGAAAAGGCTGTAGAAAAACTTTGGAAAGCAATATTTAACGCTAACCGTATAGATTCAGAAGATCCTATAAAGGCTTGGAAAGAACATATGGTAAACTTACAAGAAAAAGTTGATTTTTTAAATGAAAAAGAATTAAAGACCTTACATTATACTAGTTCTAATGGTACTGATTTAATAGTTGAATTACCAAGAGAGCATATATGGGTCGGCGGTGGGGCTACTAATTCTAAAGGAATTTACTTTGCTCCTAATATGCCTACAGAAGAAGTATTTACTATGCCTCTTAAAAGTGGTGTAAATGGTGTAGTCTATAGTACAAAACCATTAAATTATGGTGGAAACTTAATAGATGAGTTTAAGCTTATATTTAAAGATGGTAAAGTAGTTGATTTTGAAGCTAAAGTAGGTGAAAAAGTATTAGCTGATTTACTTAATATAGATGAGGGAGCAAAACATTTAGGGGAAGTAGCTTTAGTTCCCTACAATTCCCCTATTTCAAACTCAAATATTATATTTTTAAATACTTTATTTGATGAAAACGCCTCTTGTCATTTTGCCTTTGGTAAAGCATATCCTACTAATATTAAGGGTGGAGAAAATATGACAGATGAAGAATTAGAAGCTCATGGAGTCAATAATTCTCTTACCCATGTTGACTTTATGATTGGTTCACCGGATATGTCCATTATCGGCAAAAACATAAATGGAAAAACCATACAAATATTTAAAGATGGGAATTGGG
>CAYLXY010000544.1:0-1525 GCA_964387405.1 uncultured Clostridiaceae bacterium | reverse complement strand
AATAAATATTTTAATCAAAAATCTAATTTACCTTTTAAACAAATAAAAGATAAATTGTCTCAATTATTATTCCGTAGAGGATTTTCTTGGGATATTATAAGTTATTGTTTAACTCATTTAGAAAAGGATGAAGAAACACAGTCTATTGTCATTTCTAATAGAAATAAGTATTTACAACAAGCAATAAAATTAGCTGAAAATTATTTTTTAAAATATAGTAAAAAAGAAGATAATTCTTACTTAATAGAACAAAAAGTTAAACAAGGATTGTATAGAAGAGGCTATGATATGGATATTATTAATTCTTCAATAGAAAGTATAAAAAACAAGGGATAAAAAGGTTAACCTTCCTATCCCTTGTTTTTTATTTCTATCTTATCTAACCTACTTATTGCTCTAATCTTAACTTATCTGCAACCATTGCAATAAACTCCGAATTTGTTGGTTTTCCTCTATTATTATTAACTGTATATCCAAATAAATTATTTATTGTGTCTAATTTACCACGACTCCAAGCTACTTCTATAGCATGTCTTATTGCTCTTTCTACCCTACTTGGTGTAGTATTAAATTTTTTAGCTATAGATGGGTATAGCTCTTTTGTTACAGCGCTTAGCAATTCTATTCTTTCCACAACCATTGTAATTCCTTCTCTTAAATAAAGATATCCTTTAATATGTGCAGGAACTCCTATTTCATGTATAATATTAGTAATTTCCGCTTCTAAACTACGGTTGTTTTTTACTAAAACTGAACGTCCCTGTATATTTCTATTTACAGGACTATTTAAAATATTAATTTCACCTGTTCCTGTCATCTGTCTAATTCTTTCAATAAAAACTTCAAAATCAAAAGGTTTAATTACATAATAATCCGCTCCTAAGTTTATTGCTCTTTGAGTAATTTTATCTTGACCTACTGCTGATAATATAATAACTTTAGGAAACTCCTCTAAATCCATCTTATTCATTTCCTCTAAAACACCCAGTCCATCTAAATGAGGCATTATAATATCTAGTATAATTAAATCTGGTAGATCTTTTGATATTAATTTGATAGCTTCTCTTCCATTATTGGCTATACCCATAACCTCAATATCATCTTGTTTTCCTAGATACTCGTCCATAATATTACAAAAGTCCTTATTGTCATCTACTATCAAAATCTTTGTTTTTTTATTATTCATTAAAAATCCTCCCCCTGAAACCCTCATTTATTTGTATATTATATCTATTTATTCACTCTAATTAACATATTCGACAAAGTGACTTTAAGTCCTGCTATTTTACTTTAATTACTAAAAAAATCATAATGCATTTTTCCCTATTTTTCCCTAAAATTTTTTTATTTATCTTTATTTTTATTGTATATTGTTAGTTATACCTGCTTCTGAAATCATCCATTCAATAAATACACCATAGCCTTTTGTAGGATCATTAACTAGAACATGAGTAACTGCACCTATTACTTTATCATTTTGAATAATAGGACTTCCACTCATTCCTTGTATAATACCTCCTGTTTT
>CAYLXY010000543.1:0-1530 GCA_964387405.1 uncultured Clostridiaceae bacterium | reverse complement strand
AAAACAACCCATTAGCCCAGACAGTAGCCGGGTTCATACTACAGTTATGGTATGATCCACAAGGGCCAGACACAGAAAGATTAAAGCGTACTATAGACAATCTATTGATAGCCTTAACGGCCATAGGTAGGAGCCTAGACTAATGGCTAAGGAATGGGCTATATCATTCTATAAGAGTAAAGCCTGGATAGATTGCCGGACAGGTTACATGCAAAGCCAACATTATATTTGTGAAGTATGTAAAGGAACGGCTACCATTTGCCACCATAAGGAATGGTTAACACCAAGCAATATAACAGACCCAAACATAACATTGAATTTCGAACTGTTACAAGCCGTATGTATTGATTGCCATAATAAGATACACATGAGTAGCGACACAACAGTAGACGGATTGATATTTGACAAGCAAGGGAATTTAAAAAAGATATAAGTAAAAATATATATCCCGGTTGAAGAAGCAGAACAAAGCCCCAGGGACCGAGGGGGGGACTTAAATTTTCCTCTACACTAACTTTTATATAAGGGGTAGGGTTACCTTGTAATATTAGTAAACAATGTAAACACTAAAAGGAAGTGATTTTATGAAAGGTATTATTAAATCTAAAGAAATGAAGAAGATAGAAAAAATAATAAAAGAGATCCCAGGCGATAGATTGCCAATAGCCCAATCTATATATAAAGAATTAGTCTTTATGCAAAATACATTGGAAACCTTAAAGGCACAGGTTGAGAAAGACGGAGCCGTAACCTTAATGGAACAGGGAAGTCAAAAGTTATTAATCCAACACCCGGCACTAAAGGGATATAATACCACCGTTCAAAGATACAATTTATTATTTAAACAATTAATAGACTTATTACCTGTATCAGAGATAAAAGAGAAAGACGAGTTACTGGACTTTATAAAGGGTGATTAAATGAACTATATCCAGGCGTATTGGAACGAAATAGAAGAAGGTAAGGTAATAGTATCTAAAAGAGTATACAAGCAGTATAAGAAGCTTATAGACGCTATTAACGAACCAGGGCAATATATATATACTAAAGACAAAGCCAATAGGCCTATAGAGTTTATAGAAAAGTTTTGTAAACATAGTAAAGGAGAATGGGCTGGATCTTCTTTAGAGTTGGAACTATTCCAGAAAGCCTATATATCAGCATTATTTGGTTTTATTGATAAGGATACAGGGTTAAGGCAATACAAAGAAAGCATGTTTTATGTAGCCAGGAAGAACGGTAAAAGTGTTATGTTATCAGCTATAGCCTTATATATGATGATAGCAGACGGAGAAGGTGGAGCCGATATATTCAGCGTAGCAACTAAAAAAGAACAGGCTAATCTTATATTTGATGAAACGCATAATATGATTAAACAAAGTCCATATTTAGCCAAGCATATAAAAAAGAGGAAGTCAGACCTATTCTTTGAAGCTACTTTTTCAAGATTTCAATCACTAGGTAAAAACTCTAATACATTAGACGGCCTAAACGCCCACCTGGTTATTATGGACGAGTTACACGGTATAG
>CAYLXY010000542.1:0-1536 GCA_964387405.1 uncultured Clostridiaceae bacterium | reverse complement strand
AACAATTAAAATATTATAGAAATGATTAAAGACGATGGAAGTTTATCTTTCCTCAGTATAGAGCCAGATAAATCAAGCAGACAATTTAATTGTCCAGAGATAACGCAACAAAAGCTAATCAACTTACAGTTTTTTGTAGTAGATTATTTAGATGAAATAAAAACTAAGTACGGAAACGATCGATTCCTTGTTAAGATTAAATTCAATCTTGAAGATAGTGAATCAGAAGCAAGAAAGTTTTTCACCAATTCAAAAGAGATTAAGTATGTGTTGTCTAAAGTAAAAGAATTAAATGCTTTTCCACGTAAAGTTACAATGAAAGCAAGTGGCAACCGATATTATTTAGAATAAATATATAGGTTGTTTACTGTGAGGGGTGTTCATTTCAGCGGTAATGCGAATAATGGCGCGAATGCAGGTCTCGCTTACTCGAATTCGAATAACACCTTTTCGAATACGAATACGAATATCAGTTCTCACCTATGCTATAGAAGTAAATACAGTAGAAACCTTGCCTCTTGGCAAAAAATAAATCATTTTAATGACGTATTGGTAGAAACTCGAAGATTCGTCAGGTAAAGCAAAGCAATGAAAAGGATAGGAAATTTATATGAGAAAATAATTAGCTTAGATAATCTTTACGAAGCAGACAAAATAGCTCGTAAAGGTAAATTGAGGTCTTATGGAGTGAAAATTCATGATAGAAACAAGCATGAAAACTTATTAGCATTACACATTGCACTTAAAAATAAAACATTTCAGACATCAGAGTATGATATATTTAAAATATACAAACCAAAAGAAAGGGATATATATAGATTGCCGTACTATCCAGACAGAATAGTTCATCATGCAGTAATGAATGTTTTAGAACCTGTTTGGGTGTCTATTTTTACAGCTGATACATACAGTTGTATTAAAGGAAAAGGTATTCATTCAGCAGTCAGGTCTCTGCAAAAAGCACTATACAGTGATATTGATGGAACAAAGTATTGTTTGAAGTTGGATATCAGAAAGTTTTATCCAACAATCAATCACGATATAATGAAAAAGATTATAGCCAAAAAGATTAAAGATAAAGACTTATTATGGTTATTAGGTAATATAATAGATTCCGTGCCAGACAAAGAGGGCGTTCCTATAGGCAATTATTTATCTCAATACTTCGCTAATTTATATCTTGCATATTTTGACCATTGGATTAAAGAGGTTAAGCAAAGAAAGTACTATTGGAGATATGCAGATGACATTGTTGTTCTTTCAGACAATAAAGCAGATTTAAGGTTGTTGTTGGTAGATATAAATGAATACTTAAACAATAAATTAAAATTAGAAGTGAAAGATAATTGGCAAATATTCCCTGTGAAGTCGAGAGGTATTGATTTTGTAGGATATGTTTTTTATCACACTCATACAAGATTAAGAAAAAGCATTAAACAGAGTTTAGCAAGGCAGGTGGCTAATGCCAAAAGGCATCCAAATCAAGAAAAGCATGACAGATCAATAGCTTCTTATTGGGGGTGGTGTAAGCATTGT
>CAYLXY010000541.1:0-1545 GCA_964387405.1 uncultured Clostridiaceae bacterium | reverse complement strand
CTATACCGTGTAACTCGTCCATAATAACCAGGTGGGCGTTTAGGCCGTCTAATGTGTTTGAGTTCTTACCTAATGATTGGAATTTTGATAAAGTAGCTTCAAAGAATAGATCTGACTTTCTTTTTCTAATATGCTTTGCTAAATACGGGCTTTGCTTAATCATGTTATGGGTTTCTTCAAATATTAAATTAGCCTGTTCTTTCTTAGTCGCTACGCTGAATATATCGGCTCCACCTTCTCCGTCTGCTATTAACATATATAAAGCTATTCCAGATAACATGGTACTTTTCCCGTTCTTCCTGGCTACATAAAACATACTTTCTTTATATTGTCTTAATCCTGTGTCTTTATCTACAAAACCAAATAGGGCTGCTATATAAGCTTTTTGGAATAATTCAAGTAATACAGGTTTACCGGCCCATTCTCCTTTACTATGTTTACAAAACTTTTCTATAAACTCTATAGGCCTATTGGCTTTGTCTTTAGTATATATATATTGCCCTGGTTCGTTAATAGCGTCTATAAGCTTCTTATACTGCTTGTATACTCTTTTAGATACTATTACCTTACCTTCTTCTATTTCGTTCCAATATGCCTGTATATAGTTCATTTAATCACCCTTTATAAATTCAAGTAGTTCATCATTTTCTTTTTGTTGTGATATTGGAAATAAGTCTATTAATTGCTTGACCGTCTGGTTATATCTTTGTAGCGTCTTGTTATAACCTTGTAGTGCGGGATTTTCTCTATAAAATTCTTGTTTCCCTTGCTTAAATAATTCTATTGGCCCATCTTTTTCAACTATGATCTTTAATTCAATTAATGTATTTTGCATAAATACTAATTCTTTAAATAGTGATTGTGCTATTGGTAATCTATCGTCTGGAATAGTTTTCAATAGTTTTTCTAGTGCTTTCATTTCCTTTGATTTATCTAGTTTATTCAATTTATCACGTCCTTTTATTGTATATGGTGTAAACAATGTATACATATATTACATAGTAACCCCCCACAATACCAGATTTATTAGAGAGGATATTTTAAGTACCCCAACGGTCTTTAGGCTATCACTTGCTTTGACTTGACGGGGAGATATATTTTTAATTTTATAATTTTATCTTTTTCAAATTTCCTTCATCATCAAATATTAATCCATCAATAGTTATGTCATTGTTGCCATGTATTCTATTGTGGCAATCTATACAAACGGCCATAAGTAAATCCCAATTAAGACTTACCATAGGATCATTTATATTCTGTGGCGTTAACCATTCCTTATGGTGGCAAATGGTCGCCGTTCCTTTGCATACTTCACATACATAGTGTTGGCTCTGCATGTAACCTGTACGGCATTTAATCCAGGCTATAGAATTATAAAAACCTATGGCCCAATCTTTCGCCATTACTCTTTAACCCTACCTATTGCGGTTAACGCTATCAATAGATTATCTATAGTACGCTTTAATCTTTCTGTGTCTGGCCCTTGTGCGTCATACCATAACTGTAGTATGAACCCGGCTACTGTCTGGGCTAATGGGTTGTTTT
>CAYLXY010000540.1:0-1555 GCA_964387405.1 uncultured Clostridiaceae bacterium | reverse complement strand
TTCTTTTTATTAACCTTTATTTTATTTATACTTTATTTATATTTTTTAAAGACAAATAGAAGCTATAGTATAGTTTGGATTGTAGGTATTTTAATTGGAATTACTATGCAACGTTCTAGATTTTGTTTTGTTGCTAGTTTTAGGGATCCAATAATGATTGGATCTACATCAGTTTTTAAGGCTGTAATTATTGGATTAATAATATCTACAGTAGGATTTTCTATAATTCAATATATAGCTATTAGTAATATGCCTAGCTACTCCCTAGCAGATATACCAGGGCAAATCTGGCCTGTAGGTATTCACACCATAATAGGAGCTGTTTTATTTGGCATAGGTATGGTTATAGCAGGAGCCTGTTCATCTGGAACATTAATTAGAATTGGAGAAGGGCATATAATGCAAGTAGTTGTTTTAATTGGATTTGTTATAGGAACTACACTTGGAGTTGGTAATTTTAAATTTTGGGACAAGTTACTTATATCTTCATCAAAACCAGTATATATGCCTGAATATATAGGCTTTTTACCAACGGTTATAATTCAGATAATAGTCCTAGCTATTTTATATTTATTGGCAGATTTATATGATAAGAAAAATAATATTATGAATTTGTAAACTATTTAACCATATATATTTAACCGTATATGGTTAAATATATTATTGGATTAAGCATGTATTTGACATAGCAAAATATTATGTATCATAGTAGAATATTATGGAGAAAAGTGCGATTATTGTGTTATGATACTAGCAAAGGATGTTATATTGTTAACATCGTGTTTTAAGTATCAAATAATATTATAAATAGGTAGATGAGTTTAATTAATATTCCTAAATTTAAAGAAATTGAGGATAAGAGAGAGCATTTTAATATAGGAGGGAAAAAGATGAAAAAGAAAGAACAAAAACAAATATCAAGAAAAGATTTTCTTAAAGGTGTAGGAGCTTCAGTAGCAGGAGTTGCTGTAGCAGGAAGTATGGGAGGATTACTTACTGCATGTGGAGGGGCATCAGCTTCAGTAGACACGAGCTCTATAGAAGCAGCAGAATGGCCACTTAAATATGTAGAATTAGATCCAGATAAAGTATCAGCAAGAGCTTATGATGCATATAAGAATAAAGGTGGCTGAGGTATTGGTGTATCCGAAGGACTTTTCGGTGAACTAGCAGATGTAGCAGGACATCCTTTTAATCAAATTCCACCACAAGCTTTTGTTAGTTTTGCAGGTGGTTTTGGCCAAGCAACATTGTGTGGAACATTAGCAGTTGCAGCAGCATTTATTGGTACAGTAACAGATGTAGATACACAAAAAGAATTAGTTGCAGAATTATTTAACTGGTACAAAACATATGATTTTCCAAAATATCAACCAGATAATTTAGATTTAACAACTACTGTTGCAAACTCTCTATTATGCAGTGATTCTGTAGGTACTTATATGGCAGAAAGTGGTCACGAATATGGAAGCGATGAGAGAAAGAGTCGTTGCGCAGGAGTAGCTGCAGATGTTTCTCGTAAAACAGTAGAACTTCTTAATGAGGCCCTATTATA
>CAYLXY010000539.1:0-1556 GCA_964387405.1 uncultured Clostridiaceae bacterium | reverse complement strand
CACAATAAATTCAACGTTGATGATCTCATCTTTGACACGCGTTCCCGAAAAATATAACGAAGTGCTCCAAGAATTTCTTGCCACACAAGGCTTGATACAGTACCATTGAAACAATCTTGCAATAGAAGAAGAATGGATTTTTTTACAATGCAACAAAAGATCTCGGCCTTAGAAAAAAAGAGAGCGTAGTACCTAATGATACTGAAACCCATACAATAGATAAAGATCTGATATAAGAGGCCCAACTTCTTGGCTACAGAGAAAGCATGAAAGAGAATATATATGACATTATCGTGGTCGGAGCAGGAACCGCAGGCGTGGTGGCTGCGCTTCAGGCCTCCCGGGCAGGTGCAAAAACTCTTCTTATAGAAAAATATGGCATTCCAGGCGGCACTATTACCATGGCAGGTGTAAATGGAATAGGTGTCTTTTTCGCCTGCGGAAAACAGATTATTGCAGGCATTGGATGGGAACTAGTAGTAAAAACTCTTGCAGTAGAAGGAAAACAACCTCCTTCACCCGAAGAAATAGCACACCTTCCCTTACAGAACAGTATCCGAGTAAATACTGCGCTCTATGCCATGATCTGCGACCAACAACTTAACCTTGCCGATATTGATACCCTCTATCATGCTATGCCTGCAGAAGTCAGAAGAGAAGAAAATGATTGGACTCTTCTTATCTGTACAAAAAACGGGCTCTCCCAATACCGGGGAAGAGTTCTCATTGATTGTACTGGAGATGCAAATCTTGTTCAGATTGCAGGATACAATGTAATCTCACAACCAGTACTTCAGCCCGCAACCTACACCTTCCACCTGCAAGGGTATGACCTGAAAACTCTTAATGAAGAGAAGCTTCGCATTGCCTACCAAAACGCAATCAATAACAATCTTTTCAGAGATGAAGAATTTGGCTGGGCTGGAAAAGATCTCGGCGACAGACTTATCCGTCTACTCCGTAATCACGGAAACAATGCCATCCACCTCTGTGGGTTTAATGCCTCTGACAGTAAAGGAAAGACCAACCTTGATATTGCAGGACGCAACCTCATTCTAAAGATATTTCGTTGGTTGCAATCCCAACCAGGATTTGAACAGATAGAAATATCCTCAATTGCCACAGAATGTGGAGTACGAGAAACCGCGGTTATAGAGGGGAAAAAATATATTACAGTAGAAGATTATGAACAGGGACGGTTCTGGCCTGATGCGCTCTGTTACTCCTTTTATCCGATTGATCTACATACCTGCGAAGGGAATGGATTGATTTACCGACCCTTGGACCACGGTATACTTCCAACCATTCCTCGCGGTGCTATGCTTCCAAAGAAAAGTTCCTTTCTGATCGCTGCAGGGCGCCATATATCAGGGGATCGCGAAGCAAACTCTGCCTTTCGGGTAACAGCTTCCTGTATGGCTATGGGACAAGCAGCAGGCGCCATGGGAGCACTTTCGGCAAAAACAGCGAAAGATCCAGAAGAACTTTCTTTAGAGTCTATTAAAACCCTTCTTGCTGAACACAACGCAATTATTCCCAAAGAAAAATTTTTAAAA
>CAYLXY010000538.1:0-1559 GCA_964387405.1 uncultured Clostridiaceae bacterium | reverse complement strand
GATAACACTTTAATAGTTTCTAATTTTTCAGAGGATTCTATTTCAATTATAAACTTAGCTAGAGGAAAAGAAATTAATAAAATTAAACTATATAATAGTGGATATCACTTTTCATCCTTACAATACGGACCTCATCATATGGCTTTAGATCATAGGGAAAAGTTATTATATGTTCCCAATAGTTGGAACAATAGTATTTCCATAATAGACTTAGATAGATTAAAGGTTATAGATACTATTTTTGTAGGTAGTTGCCCAAGCCAGATTATATTATGTCCAAAGTATGGCTATATATATGTAGCAAATACTGATTCTAATAGTATTTCGGTATTAAGTATGGATAAATTAAACTTAATTATACAGTTGCCGACTGGGGAAATGCCCCATGGTATGGCTGTGACAAATAACCAAGAAAGACTTTTTATAGGCAACTATGGTTCTAGGGAAATAACTGAAATTTCAACAAAAACAAATGAAAAAATCAAAAATCATAAGGTACAGTGCAATCCCTGGCATTTAAGAATAGACACTAGTGGAAAATTTCTATATGTAGTTAATTATAGCAATCAATTTACTAGGAGTGGAAAGATATATGTTTATGATACAGATACTTTAGAAAAAACAAAAAAGATAAATATCGGTAAGATGCCAGTGGAAGCAATTAGTGATAGCAAAAATCAATACTTATATGTGACAGATTCTGACATGAATTGTGTTCACATATATGATTTAGAAAACAATAGGCACTACGGTAGTATTAAAGTAAACTCTATGCCCCATGGAATTGAACTAGATAGTAAAAAGGGAAGGTTATTTATTACAAGTATAGAGAAAAACACAGTAGATATAATTGATATTGATAAAAAGATAGTTATTCAAAGCATACTGGTGGGAAAAGAGCCAACTAGTATAATTAAAACTACCTAATATTTAAATAATAGCTTAAATTAAAAGTTAAGCTATTTATTAGGTGATTTTTTAATTAAATTATTAGTCAATTAGCATATGAATTATTTGACTATAAAAACTAGGCGCATTATCAAGCCATTTTTCACAAATTTCTTTTGCTTGCTTATTATTAGTCACGCTTACTTCTAAGTTAATAATAGACAAGTCATCTTCTCTTACCTTCAATCTTACTAAAAACTCACTATCTTTTAATTTTATATAATCTGCTGTAACTTCAGCATTTTGTATAAGATTTTCTTTTTGAATATTTAATAATTTATCAATATCTTCAATTTGTGATTTGGGAATACGATCCATAAAGTAATTTAAAGTGGTTTTACCCATCTCAGTAATTATTAATGTATTTTCACTATCATTAGATTTTTCTATAATAAATTTCGAGTCTTTTAATTCACCTAAAAATTGTTGGAGCATAAAATAATCCATAATATCATTTTCTAAAACAAATTGTGTAATTTGTGTATTTGACATTGGAAATTCAATACGATGAATTATATACAACAATAGCAATTTAGATTTTGCTAATTGTTGCGAACTATTAGTAAACATAAATCCACCTCTTTCTAAAAACTTTATTCTCTATGTATAAT
>CAYLXY010000537.1:0-1559 GCA_964387405.1 uncultured Clostridiaceae bacterium | reverse complement strand
CTAAAAAAGCCTGATTCTTTAAATATTAACTCACCAATGGCCTCTGTAAATTTCAGTGTTATGTTGTCTAAATATATTAATTTATATTTTAAACCTCCTTATGAAGAATTAGTTTTGCTTTGTATTGGAACAGATCGCTCTACGGGAGATGCTTTAGGCCCTATAGTTGGACATAAGCTATCTAGTTCCCTTTCAAAATATAATTATGTTCATATACATGGCACTTTAGATGATCCAGTACATGCAAAAAATCTGAAAGAAAAAGTAGATTCCATTTATAATTCTCTTAATAATCCTTTTATAATAGCTATAGATGCTTGCTTAGGAAAAGTAAATAGAATAGGTTATATAAATGTAAATAAAGGTTCCTTAAAACCTGGAGCTGGTGTAAATAAAAACCTTCCACCTGTAGGAGATGTATCTATTACTGGTATTGTAAACCTAGGTGGTTATATGGAATATTTTGTTCTTCAAAGTACAAGATTAAGCCTTGTAATGAATATGGCTGATACTTTAGTCCAATCTATTAAACACTCTGTTTGGAAACTCCACCAAGAAAAACTAGTTAAGCAATAAAAAATCAGTAGATTATGTGTATATGATCTACTGATTTTTTTAACTTTTTTAAAAATTCATATGTCATTATATGAATAATTTTTCATATTTTCTAGTTCTAATAACATATTCGATTTCATCAATTGTTTTATTATTTGCATTTACTAATATTGCACCATCAATATTTCCATCTGTAGAATTATTAATATTCCCTATGTCATCATTTATGTTTTTATATACTATAGCATCTATATGACCTTTATCTTTATAGTCCACTATTTCATATCCTCTGTTTTCTAGCTCTTGTTTTATCTCTTCTAAGCCTTGTTCTATGGCCACTCTCTTCAATAAAAACACCTCCTTTAAGAATAGTATATCTAAAAGGTGTTTTTTTCATTCCTTTATATTGTAATTAATATGTTGTTACTTAAAAAAATAATTTAACTAACCTACCCTGTTTTATGATTTCTTCTGTTGGTTTTTAAATCTATTCTATCTAAAGCATTTTCTTTTGCTCTTTCTAATGCTTGTAATTCTTCAACAGAAAGACTATAATTTGATACTCCATCTTTTACAGGCTTGGCATAAGATACAGTTTCTATTCTTCCATATATACCTGTTATAATAATTCCATCATTATTTTCATCTAATAGAGCAATTGAATAGCTTAAGTCACTTCCTGTATCATCATAAGCATTATATCTTACTATTCCTAATTTTTGTACGCAAAAACTTAAACGATTATCAAGTACATCTATTTGACTTTTTATTTCATCTAAAGCTTGCTCTACTTCCTCTACCTTATCAATATGTTCAAACAAAATTCCTTCTATTTGCTTCCCATTAGTTCCTCTTACAAGCCTTCTATACCTATCCTTTAAACTAGAGCTTATACCTATGTTTATCAACAAGAGTATTATTGTTAATATATTAAGCACTAGGCTACCTATTAATAATGGAGCGTTGTACTTACTAAAGAAGTCTATTACCCTTTCCATTTTTAT
>CAYLXY010000536.1:0-1563 GCA_964387405.1 uncultured Clostridiaceae bacterium | reverse complement strand
GCAAAAAGCTATTAAAATGTCTAAAGTAAGCTTAACTAAGTGTAGAAATATATATAATAATTCTGTATTCAATTTAAATTCGTCTGCACATAAAAAAATATTATTTATTGATTTAATGCAACTTGAACCATTAGAATTAAATAAAAAAGATTCAAATGGTAACCAAAGTCCAAAACTTAATAATGAGTTTATAGAACATTATGCTAGATTAGGATATGAATTTATGGAAAAAATAAACACTTATATGTTATATCAAAAAGGTATATCTAGCTTTTTAGGTACAGATGAAAGTAGTGAAAAAGGTTTATGGAATATATGTAGTGATGAACACCCCTATAACCATTCTAATTTTAATATAACAGGTACTATATCATCAAGATTAGCTACAAGTAACTTAAATCTATCTCAATTTCCATCTAGGGGAGTGCTACACGAGTTAAAAGATTGTTTTGTAGTTGAAGATGGTTATAAATTATTTACCTTCGATTATTCTACTAGCGAATTGAGAATATTAGGAGCATTAGCTAAAGAAAATAATTTTTTGGACGCTTTTAATGATGGTGTTGATTTACACTCTAAAACAGCTTATAGTATTTGGAAGGATAAAATGGATATAAATGATAATGAAGATTTATATAAACAAATAAAGCAGAAATATAGCGAAACATTTAGATATTTTGCTAAGAGCATAAATTTCAGCTTACCTTATGGGACTACAGAATTTGGTTTATCTAAATCAATAGGTGTTAGTAAGGAAGAAGCAAAACAATTTATAGATGATTATAGAAAAGGAAACCCTAATATAGCTAAATTTATAGATTCGTCTAAAGATAATGTTATGATTAAAGGTTATACAGAAGGTAGTTATGGAGAGAGGTTATATTTAAAGAATGCTAAAGGCTATGATTGGAGAATAGAAAGAAAGAAAGGTAAAAACTATAAAGCTATAAAAGAATATAAAAAAGCCACTAATTTTATAATACAATCAGATAATGCTTTTATGTTATACAAGAGTTTGATAAGTTTTATAAATGAAGTAGAGGAATTAGATTTAGGTATTGAACTTATAGCTACTATTTATGATTCTATGTATATAAGAGTACCTAAAGAATTAGATAATAAGTATGTATACAATTTAATGAAAAAACATTTTGAAGTTGATTTCTATGGTATAAAAATGTGTATAGACATAGGTATAGCATTGAATAAAGATAAAACTTACTCAAATAGATGGGGACATTTAACTGATGTAAAATTTGATGAGTTAGATAAAATAACAGAAATTAATAACATTTAGAAAGTGTAGGTGATACATTAATGCAACAATTTATTGAGTATATATTAAATAAACTAGATATACCTTATGTATGTAAAGAAGATTATATAATTACTCATAATCCTTTTGTAGAAGATAATGTTAAATCTTGTCAAATCTTCTATGATACAGGATTTATGCACATATATAATGGAGTAATAGACGGAAAGACTAAGTTTAGTCCAAAAGAATATAGTATTAGATTAGGATTCAAAAATGAGTATGTGGAGTATATGTTACACAAAAAT
>CAYLXY010000535.1:0-1573 GCA_964387405.1 uncultured Clostridiaceae bacterium | reverse complement strand
GTTGTCCTGGCCATTCTATAAAAACTAGCTTATTTCTAGACAAATTTATAAAATAATTTAGCACATTAAGCTTATATTCTGGGTTAAATAAGATATCTATATTTTTTACTAATATGCAATCCGATTCAACTTTAACAAATATATTATTAAGCTCATCTAAAAATTTATTTACCCTAAGCTCCGCAGGGTACTCTTTAAGTACTCGACTCAAATCTAATCCTAAATTAATTGGAATTAAATCTTTTATTTCATTATGTTTTAAAAACTCCTTGTAATTCAAACAGATTAATACGAGTGTTTTATTTCTTTTTATTAGATCTAAATCAAAATTATATTTTGTGTATATCTCTCCCATATTAACGATCTTCCTCTATGCTTAATATTTTATTAACCACTTCTAACCTTCTCTTTCCACATTGCTGTTTTAGTATTGTAGTAAAATCATTTTCCTTAATCAGTTTAGATGGATTATTGACATATATCGATTTGATTTTATCTATCATCTCATCTTCTGAAATATTGTCATCCCAATAACCATCTACGATTTTGTTTATAACTTCAGCTATTTCTCTTTGTGTTTTATAAAACATCTTTACTTCCACATAATCACCTCAATGTTATTTAAATGCTATCTTAGTTATATTCTATTCTTACTTTTAGGATAAGGCAATAGCTCTTTGCAATAATTTTCTAGGTCTACATAGGTATTTATTGAATATCATATTGACATAAATCAAGATTCTTTAGTGGCTTTCCACAAACATTCTCTAAGCACTTGTCATAAAAAAATACAAAAATACGCATCATAAACTACAGAGTAATAGATTTTTTCCCACAGATACCACAATCATCATCTTCTTTCATTACATATTCATTTTCAAAGTTTGCTTCTTTCTTATTAATTGTATTCAATATTATACCTCCTTCATTTTCTTGTTTGTCTTTTTTAAAAGAAGCACTAATTCTCACTGCCATTATAATTGCCATAACAATACTGGATATACTGACTTCTATTTCTATTAAAATCAAGGCCTTGTTTTCTAAACTCTTCTAGCACATATCTATCAACTGAATAAGGACTTTGCATTCTTTCGACAAGTTCTTTACTCATTGAAATTTGATAATCCTTCATTGTTATTTTAAAACTATTGTTTTCTTGTTCTAATAATACTTCCTCTTCAAATTCTCTACTTATAGCTTTGCTAACTACCTCTATAAACTCTTCAGCATTCATATTCTTTGACATATAGCCTCTTATAAGACCGCTAGTGTTCATTATCTCATCTCCTATAAATATTTTAAAACAAAAAATCTTCTTACCCTAAGATAAGAAGACATGAAATTACTGTATTTTCACCTCCTTATCGAACTTTTAGCTGGACCACCTTGCATATTGCAGGTTGGTATAGGGTTATAGAGCTAAATCTCTACCCTAACTCTTAATATTTTGGTGTTACTTTTGTATAATCCTATTGTAGCAGAATTACCAATCGAATACTACATTTATATACCAATCACATTTTACTCCTTATCCCTAAACTCCCGAATAATTATTTTAGCAACTTCTTCTGCA
>CAYLXY010000534.1:0-1580 GCA_964387405.1 uncultured Clostridiaceae bacterium | reverse complement strand
TAAACAATAGTTTAAATAAAATTGGTGGTGAAGAAAGTTGGAACTTTATAATTTGACAATACAAGAAATAAAAGAAAAACTAAAAAACAAAGAAATAAGGGCTGTTGAAGTTCTTGAAAGCACTTTAAAAAGAATTAATAATGTAGAAAACAAAGTACAATCCTATTTAACTTTAACAGAAGATATTGGATTTGAAAAAGCTAAAAAAGTAGATAAGTATATAGAAAATAATCAGCCTATAGGACTATTAGGTGGAATACCTATGTCAATTAAAGATAATATTTATACAGAAGGTATATTAACAACATGTGCTTCAAAGATGCTAGAAGATTTTATACCATCATACAGTGCCACAGTATACAAAAAGCTATTAATAGAGAACAGTCTCATGTTAGGTAAGAATAATATGGATGAATTTGCAATGGGTTCATCTACAGAAAATTCATTTTTTAAAGAAACTAAAAATCCTTGGAATATAAATAAAGTACCAGGTGGTTCCAGTGGAGGTTCTGCAGCTGCTGTATCAGCAGGGGAAGCCTTTTTTACATTAGGCTCAGATACAGGCGGATCCGTTAGACAACCTAGTGCTTTTTGCGGCCTTGTAGGATTAAAACCTACATATGGATTAGTATCTAGATATGGCTTAGTTGCGATGGCAAATTCTTTAGATCAAATAGGACCAATAACAAAAGATGTAGAAGATTGTGCTTTAGTTTTAAATGTTATTGCTGGCCATGACCCTAAAGACAGAACATCTAGTAAAAGACAAAAAATAAATTATTTACAATCATTAAATGAAGGAATTAAAGGGTTAAAGATTGGTATACCTAAAGAATACTTTGATGAAAATTTAGATAAACCTATTAGAAAAGCATTAATGGAAGCAAGAGAAGTATTTAAGGATCTAGGTGGAATTTGCCAAGAAGTTTCATTACCACATACAAAATATGCTATGGCAGCTTATTACATAATTGCTCAATCAGAGGCTAGTTTTAATTTATCTAGCTTTGATGGTATTAAATATGGATATAGGACTTCAAACTATAAAAATATAGAAGAATTAATTTCTAAGACAAGAGGGGAAGCTTTTGGTGAAGAGGTAAAAAGAAGGATTATGATGGGAACATATTGGCTAAGTGGTCATAATTATAAAAATTATTATGAAAGGGCTAACAAAGTTAGAGAGCTAATTAAGCAAGATTTTAATAATGTGTTTTCTAAATATGATCTTATACTTACGCCCACAACTGCAACAACTGCATTTGATTTTGGTTTAGATTGTAAGATGCCATCAAAAAAATGTAAATTAGATGGATACACTGTAGCTGCTAATATAGCTAGTATTCCGGCAATATCTATTCCTTGTGGTTTTCACGAAGGATTACCCATAGGTATGCAATTAATGGGAAGGATGTTTGACGAAAGCACCTTATTAAAAACAGCTAAAGCCTTTGAGTCAACTACCAATTTTAACAAAAGACCAAATTTATAGAAAATGAGGGGGAGCAGTATGCTGATAGCCTTCCATCACTAAATAGAAATGAAGTATTAAAAAAATTTTATTATAGAAAAATTAAACA
>CAYLXY010000533.1:0-1592 GCA_964387405.1 uncultured Clostridiaceae bacterium | reverse complement strand
GCAATACCTGTAATTTCAACTAGCCCTTGATTAATATTAATCTTTTGAAAAAATACTTCCTCAGGCACTCTATCAGTAATAGTTTGTAAAAATACATCATTTATTATATCAATTTTTATTATATCATTATTTATAATCTCTAAAGTTTCATAGTAATTCTCAAGGTCTTTTATTTGCTTTCTTTTATTATTTATTTCTTCTATTTCTCCCTGAATCTCCTCAGAATTTACCATAGCACTTACATTTCTACTTTTTTCTTCCATTCTTTTTATCATTAATTGATTAATTATTGGAATAACAAACACAAGAATAATAAGAATAGAAGTAGAGGCATATAAAATAATTTGTTTTCTGGATAAGTCATTTTTTTTAGTTAAATAAGGTTCAAAAAAGTTAAAATCCTTCATATTTACACCTGTTTACTTTCTAATCAGTGAACTAATTGTATTAATAAATGTGGTTATTGAAATATCTTTCATCTGATTATTTTTGATATCTATATAACTTATATCCCTTATAGCCTCTGTGGGAATATCGAAAAAAAGCTCAAAATTTCTATTAATATTCTTTAAATTAGAATGACCACCATATAAATAGATTTTATCAATTCTATTTCCAGGACTTCTACTAGTATAAAATTTAAAAAGTCTTTGTATTTCTTCTAACCAATTATCTATAGATTCCTGAATAACATCTTCTATTGCTAGATATAGAGGTGTAGCATCTTCGTCTTGAAATCTACCTTGTTCTAATTTTACTTTCTCTGCCTCTTCCAATGAGAAATTGAATTTATTTGCTATATTTAAATCTATTTCCCTTCCACCTACTGTTAGTAATCTGTTAAATCTTAAAATGTTTTTATCTATTATATTAACATTTATATTTTCATAACCTAAGTCGATTATTGCAATAGTTTGATCTTCATTTTTAGGATCTTCATTAATATTAAAATTATTTTCAAAAAGCTTTGCAATACCATTAAAATGTACATCTAATGCAATTGGTTTAAGACCTAAAAGATTTGCCAATTCTAAATAAGTTTTTACAATTAATTTAGGAAGGGCAGCAACTAAAATTCTAGACTTTTTTACTCCATCTTCTTCAAAGTCACCTAGTTTTTTAGATTGGATTATATATTCATCTAAATCAATGGGAAAATATTGCCCAATTTCAAAGGATAACATTTTTTCTAACTCTTCGTTTTTAGCATAAGGTAAAACTAATTCCCTAGTTATAATAGCAGTACTATCTAATGTGAATACTAGCTTTTTTGTTTTTATACTATCTATACTTTTTTTTAGTAGATTCTTTATTTTATCTAAATCTATAATTTGTCCATCATTTATAGAGTTTAAAGGAGTAGTTAAGGAATCCATATGTAAAATGTTTATTTTATTACTCTTATAGTTGCCAACAACTAATTTTATTGTAGATGTTCCAATATCAATTGATATTATGTTTTTATTAAACATTACACCGCTTCACCTCCACCTTTTCTAATGAATAAGAAATGTAACTATATAATAATTAATTATATTATTCCCATAAAAAACCGTCACCATAGTAGCTAATACGATAAATGGTCCGAATGG
>CAYLXY010000532.1:0-1592 GCA_964387405.1 uncultured Clostridiaceae bacterium | reverse complement strand
GTGTTAATAGTTGATGAAGAAGCATACAAAGGCTAATCGTTAAAAAAACTTGAAAATAATTCCAATAGATAGTAAAACATGTTTAATATATAACAACGGCGGTATAGATATACTATACCGCCTTTAAAAAACAAATATTAAATTCTTTTTTACAATATAATATTATACACCCATTCACTAAAAGCTTCAAGAGTAGTTTTCAACAGTTTGTGAATAAAACATGTTAAAATAAACGTATTAGTGTTAGATGAGAAATTTTTAGTTTAAAATGAATATTTTAGAAGAAAAAACAGATCAAGATTTAATTTTGATGGCTTTAGAGAATAAAGACAATTTTTTATATATTGTAAATAAATATCAAGAAACTTTAAAGAGATATATAAGAAGGCTTAGTGGTTTTAACAATCAAGACACTGAAGATGTATTACAAAATGTTTTTATCAAAATCTATAAAAATCTTAATGCATATAATTCATCACTAAAATTTTCTTCTTGGATTTACAGGATTTGCCACAATGAAACAATGGATGAATTAAGAAGAAGAAAAGTTAAAGCTACTGAATACATAGATCCACAAGACTTTTCACAAATAAAGTCTTCCTTAGATGTAAAAGAAGAAACAATAAATAATATAAATATAGAAATTGGCAAAAAACTAATAAATAAACTTAAACCTAAATATAGAGATGTATTAGTTTTAAAAATACTAGAAGAAAAAAACTACAAAGAAATATCGGATATATTAAAAAAACCAATCGGAACTGTTTCCACTCTTATCAACCGCGCTAAAAAAAATTTAAACAAAGAAATTATTAACTCAAAATATGAATAATACAGGAGAAAAAATTATTAAAAAAATTAAAGAAGAAAAAATTAAACCACAAGCTAAATATTCTTTTTGGCTAAGAAAAAATGTTTTCATTGCAAGCTCTATTCTATTTATTATATTAGGCTCTATTTCCTTGGCTATAATTATTTTCTTTGTAAGTAATCAAGATTTAGGATGTTTTAATAGACATCCTTCTAACTGGCAAATAATCTTTAGTTCGCTACCTTACTTATGGATAATAATTCTTGTAGCTTTCTCTTTTCTTGTTTATTACAACCTAAAACATACTGAATTTGGTTATAGACTAACTTTTATAAAAATAATGGGAATATATTTTAGTTTAATAATAATCTTAGGAACAAGCTCCTATTACTTAGGTTTAGCTGACAAATTACAAAATACCTTTATCTCTAAATCACCTTTATACAAAAACTACACGTATAATAAATTATTAATCTGGCAAAATCCTGAAAATGGCCGTTTAGCTGGAAAAGTATTTTTAAATGAATCAAACGAAATTATTCTTAAAGATCTAGAAGAAAATTTTTGGATTTTAGATATAACTGAAGCAAAAAAACCTCCTTTTAAACTATTAAATAATGAAGTTAAAATAATTGGCAGTATTATTAAAAAAAATAACTTTAAAGTTTATGAAATAAGACCTCTTTTTAGTCCTAAAGAAATGTATTTTAAAAAAAACAGAAAAATACCTTGCACAGACAATGACTGTTTAATAATTTCTAACTTTAATAATGGAACTAGG
>CAYLXY010000531.1:0-1593 GCA_964387405.1 uncultured Clostridiaceae bacterium | reverse complement strand
ACAGAATAGTATATGATATAACAAATAAACCACCAGCTACAATTGAGTGGGAATAGTTAAATAAAAAGAGAAAAGTGTTTAGAATAGGGCTTTACAGGTGGCCAAAAAGACCGACTGGGACGAAAATGGGTAAAAAAGTTTTTTAGAATAATTTAATAAATAATGCCAAGTGGCTTACAAAAATAGACACCATAGAAATCTTAGTAAAGATCTATGGTGTTTTTGTATGTATATTTATTTTAAAATCTAAGCATACTTCTAAAAGCATCGAATTCGACACGGTTAAAACTTGGGCTATAAATTTACTCTTGAAATACTTTAATCCCATCGAATTCGATGGGATTAAAGTTGGATTATGTATTTACTGTTGAATTATTTTTAAACTAGTCGATTTCGACCAGTTTAAAATGAGCTCATATGCTTATAGTTTAATAATTATTTTTTAAACCTAGACTTCTTAGGATATGAGAGCTTCCAATCTTCAAATTCCTCATCAGAAATCTCACCGTTATAGTGCTTTTTCCTCATCTCATCCCACTCAATTAGAAAATCATTTAAATTCATATCATGTGAAAGCAACCCTATTGTAGAGCCTTCTACTAGGGGTCTGATTTTTAAATCCCCTTCATAATCAAAAAGAATCTGTATAAATTCAAAATTAGAAATAGGAGTATGATCAATTAAGGCAGATACATCACAATCTAAGACCTGGGCTATTATTATTAATTGATCTTTATTAGGCGAACGATAACCCAATTCATAATTCCTTATAGCAGAATCCGTAAGTCCTGATTTTATTGCTAATTCCTTCTGTGTCAATTCTCTAAGCAATCTTAATCTTTTTAGCTTTTCACCCGAAATCATTTGGGACTCCTTTCAAGAGTATTTTAATTTATTCTATCACAAGATATCATTAATGGCAACAGAAGTGAACGATTATAAATCCAATGAAATCTCTTGTAATAGGAACGATAAATAAAAATAATATTAAATTGAACTTGACAACACGAAATTGTGCTGATAATATATAATCAAACAGCACGGAAGTGTGTTGTTAAAATTATAAGGCAACCAAATTAATGCTCGTCACTTATTCATTGATGAGAAACTTATAAATAAAATACAAGGGGGAAGAAAGAAGAAATGAATAAGATTTTTATGACAGCAAAAGAAGTAGAACAATTTTTAGAAGTTAGCAGGACTACAGCCTACCAGATAATAAATGAAATGAATCAAGAACTAATTAAATTAGGCTATAGGATTCAAAGAGGTAAAATTAATAGACAATATTTCTTTGAAAAATATTGCTATAAAGGAAGAGAGGAGGCTCAGTAGTGGGAGCTTATAGGGATGAAAGTGGAAATGGCACCTGGTTTGCTAAATTCACCTATACCAACTGGCGAGGTGAGAAAATTAACAGGAAGAAAAGAGGATTTAATACAAAAAAAGAAGCTCTAAAATGGGAAGAAGATTTTTTAAGAGAGCAAGCTGGAAATCTTGATATGACATTTGCTGAATTTTTTCAAGTATATGGAAAGGATATGCGACCAAGATTAAGAGAAAACACCTGGAGAACTAAGGAACAAATAATAA
>CAYLXY010000530.1:0-1593 GCA_964387405.1 uncultured Clostridiaceae bacterium | reverse complement strand
CCACTATCACTTTGCCTCTTTAGGATTCTACCCACTCAAAACAGCGAAAGGCCTTTATTTGCTGGATATTGATTTGATGGATAAGGATTTGATACCTCCATACTTAATAAATCAGTATTTAATATATTAGTACTTAATTGGTGGGGTTTTTCCAAGATAGGTTCATCCTGTTTAGGTTTATCCAAGATTGGGTTTTCCAGTATTGGTTTCTCCTGTGCCTGCTTATCCAAGATTGGATTTTCCCCTTTAGGTGGATTATTGCCAGTATCAATGCTTTGTGGCTGTTCGAAAATTGTATACTCTATTGTAGTAAGTTGACCCTTTTCATTACGTAACCGTCTGCGAATAACATAGCCATTGGCTTCAAGTTCCTTTACCCCACTGTTAATACTATCAATACCATCCTTACATATACGAGAAAGTCCCTTTGTTGTATAATCCCAATTCTCCGGAAGAGAAAGCATAAGGGATAATAAGCCTTTTGCCTTTAATGAAAGCTCGGTATTTCTCAGATGGTGATTTGACATAACCGTATAATCTCGTGTTTTTTCTACTCTGAATACTGCCATAAGTATCACCTCTTTTCCTGCCTGTATTATTGTCTATCGTTCTTGATCTCTTGTCCATTTTTTATGCCATCCTTCAAGTAATTTCATAATGGTTTCCTCCATTTGTTTAGGTGTATATGACTTTGGAAAATATTTTTTTAGCTTATCTCCGGTAAGAGTTACCTTATCTAAATCGCCTTTCTTTTCCTCACTCATAATGGCACTCATTACCTCAAGGGTTAATTTTCCTTCGTTGCTAAACTTCTTTAACCGCTGTGCCTGTGAAAGTGAGGGAGTAGCCTGCTCCATATCCATAGCATCAAGTAAATCAGTTTGTTCCTCTTTTTTAAGGAATGATAGCTCTACAGCAGGATTAAAGGCAATTTTCTTTTCATCTACCATTGAAAGTATTTCAGGGATAAGGTGGGTAAGGCGGATGTAGCGTTGTACCTGTCTACCACTATCTCCACTTTCTTTACCCACAAGGTCTGCCGTTTCCAACTTCCCGACAACTTGTCGAGAAGTTAAATCATTCCTAGCACCCTGATTTTTTATAGCATCTAATTTCATTTTGTATGCAAAGGCTCGTTCACTTGGCAAGATATTTTCTCTCTGCAAGTTGCTGTCAACCATAATAATAACAGCTTCATCATCGTCAAGGTTACGGACTATTACAGGCATTGTATCAAGCTCAGCAAGTTCACAGGCTCTCTTTCTTCGATGTCCTGCAACAAGTTCATAACCACCTTCATCACGAGGTCTTGCAATGGCTGGAACAAGAACACCATATTGTTTAACACTTTCTGCTGTGTCAAACATGGCTTCATTGTCAATTACCTTAAATGGGTGGTCTTTAAAAGGAAACAGTTCTGTTAAGGGGATTTCAACTATCTTCTCTCGGTTTTCATCAGCCCTGCTTTCCTCTGTGGAAAACAAATCATCTACTGATGCCAGCTTTATGTTTTTGGCGGATCTTTTCAATTTTAAGCACCTCCTTAGTCAAACTTTTATATCCTTCTGCAACCTTTCCTTTTGGGTCATGGGC
>CAYLXY010000529.1:0-1600 GCA_964387405.1 uncultured Clostridiaceae bacterium | reverse complement strand
GTTCTATAGTGAACTCTTGTATCGCTCTCTCAATGTCCAGTTGTGAGGGCGTTATTCTTGTATACTGTTCTTTTCTGGACTCTGCTATTTTTTTATATTTTATTCTTTGTTCATATGTTAATTTTTCCATTGGATAATCGTTTTCTATTGAATACACTAATAATTTATCAGTTGGAGTTAATTTTGAATCATCATATAAGCCTTTAATCTGCTTTATATACAGTTTTGGTATATCAACCTTACACTTCCAAGCATTTATATCTTTTAAGCTTATAGTGTCTCTTATAGTGACCTCATATCGTGTTTTGTTATAATCTGCTTGCCCTTTTGTTTCCTCGTTTGCTTTATCATATATTTTTACACTACCATGTGTTCCTGATTTACCAAGATAATAAGTAAAATCTGTATCTAAGTATTTGAATATTTTATACTCTCGTTTTCTACCTTTATCAAAGACTAAATCACTTGTTGTTATCCCCTCATAATCAAATGCTACATCAAACCAAGTTATTACAGGAAATTCTTTTACATATTTAAATACATTGAGCATTACTTTTAGAAAGGGATCTTCTTTATTTACTTTATTAGGATTATATTTTATTTTAAATTTATTACTTGCTTCACCTTTACTTAAATTATTTTTATATGCTAAGAATATACTGTAATCGCCTGTATCCCATAACCAATTGTGTCTGTATCTATCCCACTTGAAACTATCCCAATATTTTAATTCTATAGATAATTCAAAGTGTTTTAAATATGGTACTACATGTTTTTCAAAGTCCAAGGGTTCAATGTTTATAGCTAATTCAATCATATCAATTGTTATACTATTACTTTTTAATTCAATATTAATCACCCCCATTGTTTTTTTTATCAGTTTTCTTAACTTTAATTGCATATTTGCACGGTAATCTCCATTGTTATATATAGGGAGATTATTTTTTATAACTTTACTAACTTTTGATAAAAAAAGGGGCTCTGCAGGCTCTAAAGATGCTCTGCAGATACCCCTTTAATATTTTTATCTCTATACGCGCTTTTTATATAGAGATTATTCAGTTGTCTTTTTTTACTTTATTTGCTAATGTTTGCAGCTGCTCTATTATGTCAGGTATATTTTTTGACCTTTTTAATACTTCTTTTTGTTCAAAATGTTGTTGAAGTATCATTCCGATAGCTCCACCCTTAGACAATCCATAATCTTTGCAATAGTTTTCTAATTCCTCATATACAGGTTTTGGGATTGTTATATTCATTCTTTGTTTTTCCATTATTACACCCCTTTGATTTATTATAACTTATACTATACACGAAGTCAACATGTATTTTAATTTAGCTTTATTGGTTCGGGGGGTGTAAGAGTTGCTCCGCTACCCCCCTCGAGTCGCCCGTAATTTTTTGCCTGCAAAGAGTGGCAAAATAATTACTAATAAGGCTCTCGAGGCTTTCCACCCTCTTTTATTAAGTAGTAGTGTTTTCAACACTCGAGGCTGTTTTCTATGTCACAACATATCGAATGCCCTGTGCTATAAGAATTCTTATACTATTATTATTTTTCTTATAATGTTATAATATTTATTATATGTTATTATTATTA
>CAYLXY010000528.1:0-1605 GCA_964387405.1 uncultured Clostridiaceae bacterium | reverse complement strand
TATAATTGAAATAGAATCCTCTGAAAAATTAGAAACTATTAAAGTGTTATCAGTTAAGCACTTCATTCAATCACATCCCCAATCATTTAAGTAATCTAATATAAGTACTATATTTATTATATTATGATTACTATATGGATGTGTGAGTCATTTAAAGAGCTTACAATATTTTATTTTTTAGTTTTTTTCTAACTTCTCCTATCATATATAAAGACCCTGCAAATATAATAACTTCTTCTTTATCTGTTATATCTATAGCTTTTTTTATTGCATCTTCTATATCCTCATAAGAGTAAATTTCCTTCTTAAATACTTGTAATTTTTTAGCTAAATCAATTGCTTTAATTGCTCTTGGATTATTTGGCTTAGTAGCTATAACTTTATTTGTTAAAGGTATTAAATATTCTAATACAGATTTTACATCTTTATCTTCAAGCATTCCTACAACAAAAGTTATTTTATAATCCTTTAATAAGCTTTCTATATTTTTCCTTAAAGAATCTGCACCATGTAAATTATGAGCACCATCGATAATAATTAAAGGATTGTTTTGTAATACTTCAAAACGACCTGGCCATTTTGTATTATAAATCCCCTTTATTACTGATTGGTCACTAATATTAATATTTCTATACTTTCTTAAAACTTCAACTACTCCAAGAGCTGTACAAGCATTATACACTTGATGAATTCCTGCTAATTGTGTTTTTATATTATTATATTGTTTTCCTAATATATTTACTGAAAATATCTGTTCCTCAACACTGCTTTTGTCTATAATTAAATCTTCAAAACTTGTTAGGAAAATTTTACTGTTTTTTTCTTTACTTATATTTTCTAATACTTCCATTACTTCCTTTTCCTGTGGATATGATAGTACAACTCCATTTTCTTTTATAATTCCACCTTTTTCATATGCAATTTCACTTAATGTATTACCTAAATGTTCTGTATGATCATAGTCTATAGGAGTAATAACAGATACAAGGGGATCCTCCACTACATTAGTTGAGTCCAACCTACCTCCTAAGCCTACTTCTAAGACTAAAAAATCTACCTTTTCTTGTGCATAGTAATAAAAAGCTATAGCAGTTACAACTTCAAATTCCGTAGGGTGATTCTTACCATCCTTTACCATTTGATCTATTTTTTCTTTAACTGTTTCTGTCACACTAGCTAGCTTTTCCTTTGGTATATCTTGACCATTTATACGCATTCTTTCTGTAAATTCCTCAAGATAGGGAGAGGTGTATAATCCTACTCTATATCCTTCTTCTTTTAATATAGTATGTATGTAAGAAGAAGTTGAGCCTTTACCATTAGTTCCTGCAACATGAATAATTTTAAGATCCTTATGTGGATTACCTAATAAATTTAATAAATACTTTGTGTTTTCTAATCCTAACTTGCTTCCAAACTTATAAGTTCCATGAATATAATCTAATGCCTCTTCGTAATTCATTACACCACTCCATTTCTCAAGTTCTAATATAATCTTCCTAACTATCATATCAAAATTTTAGCAAATATTAAATATAAAAATCAAAATACACATGATTACAATTTCACATATGTAATCATGTGTATTTTTATAAAATATTTAAT
>CAYLXY010000527.1:0-1606 GCA_964387405.1 uncultured Clostridiaceae bacterium | reverse complement strand
AACCTGGAGCACTGGCCGCAAGTACTTTGATATGGATGAATACTGGCAGTGGAAAGTAAGCGTCAAAGATACCGTCACATAGAAGAGCCACCTGCAAAACAGTACAATCACAATAAGAATACAGTTTAAAAGGTTGAAAAAGCAAGCAAACTTTTTCAGCTTTTTCAAACGGGAACGGAGTGATTGTATGGATACAAAAAAAGTTACGTCGGATTACCGATTATCACAATGGATGCAAGTGATACGGGAACGGCAAAGCAGCGGGCAAAGCATCAAGGATTTTTGCCAAGAAAGAGGAATAAACCGGAACAAATACTTCTACTGGCAACGAAAGCTGCGAAATGCGGCGTGTGAAGAGCTTGCGAAATCTGGGAATCCGACTGATTTAATACCAAACGGGTGGATACAGCTTACACCGGAGCAACAAATGAAAGAGACGCTGGATATTGAAGTCGGCGGTTGTCGTATCACCGTGGATACAGAGACAGATCCTGAACTTCTAAAAAGGGTCTGCCGCATATTGAGGGTACTGTAATGAGATGGATTGAAAAACCTGTATACATATGCTGCGGCGCAACGGATATGAGGAAACAGATCAATGGCTTAATGACACTGGTCCAGGAAAACTTCTCCTTGGACCCATTTTCAGAGGCACTCTTTGTTTTTTGCAATAGAAAAAGAAATAGGCTTAAGATCCTCGAATGGGACGGTGATGGATTCTGGTTGTACTTCAAGCGTTTAGAACGCGGGCGTTTTCGCTGGCCGGCAAAGAAAGATAGTGCCACTATGGTTCTTGATGTCAAAGAATTGTCCTACCTGGTTGAAGGGGCGAAACTGGAGAAAAAGCTCAATGGAGAAGAAGTTTTCGAGCGGCAAATCTCGTAAAAAATAATCTCTAAAAAAGCGCTCAAACCATTGATTTTATGCGGTTTTCTTGGTATAATTTAATCATGAAAACACAGGAAATTTCGACAGAAAAACTGCTCGGCATAATTGAAGAAAAGGATCGAAGAATTGCTGAATTAGAGCAGCAAATGGAGTGGCTTATGTCGCAGATCCGTCTTGCGAAGCATAAGCAATTCGACACATCAAGCGAACGGACAGACAGTGTCCAGTTGACCATATTCAACGAAGCCGAATCAAATGCCGACATAACTGCATCAGAACCTGACCTTACCGAAGTAAAGGCATATCATCGTAAAAAAAGGACACGCCTTACAACAGACAAATTGCCGAAGGATTTGCCTGTCGAAGTGATTGAATACGAGCTTCCGGCTGAGGATTGTGTTTGTCCGGATTGTGGTAGCGAACTACATACAATGGGCAGGGAAACTCGCGAAGAACTCAAGATTATTCCTGCAAAAGCTGTAATTGTACGACATGTACAGTATGTTTACGCGTGCAGGAATTGTGAAATAAACTCCGATCATGTTCCTATTGTAAAAGCTGATATGCCGGAGCCTGTAATAAAAGGCGGATTTGCTTCACCCGAGACAATTGCACATATTGCGGTACAAAAATTCATGATGGCATCGCCACTGTACCGACAGGAACAGGAATGGAAACAAAATGGTATCCTGCTATCACGGCAGACTATGTCAAACTG
>CAYLXY010000526.1:0-1607 GCA_964387405.1 uncultured Clostridiaceae bacterium | reverse complement strand
ATGAATATTATCTTCAAGGATATGAATCTGATAAATATAAGAACATATTAAAAATACTCCATGTTGAATCAAATGATCTAATAAAAGATACCATGGATAATCAAGATGTTAGACCACTGTCTACAAATTATGAATCCCTATCAGACAGGGAAAATATGCTGCCTTCTGTATTGGTGTTTAATGGATCTCTAATGGGACTCTTTATTATAGCTGCATATATCTTTTTAGATAGACAAGAAGGAGTTATTAAAGCCTATGCTCTTACACCATCTCCAATTTGGCAATATTTAATGAGTAAGATAGGAGTAATCATAGTTACTTCCATAGTATCTAGTTTTATAGTTCTTATTCCCATTATGAAGCTTAGGCCTGACTATCTACTATTGTTAGTTTTATTATCAACAACCGCATTCTTTTCTTCATCTCTAGGACTTTTAATAGCAAGCTTTTATAAAAATATTATGCAGGCTTTTGGGGTCCTTTATGGTGTTATGATTTTAATGATAATTCCCAATATTGCATATTTCATACCAAGTTGGAATCCAAGCTGGATAAAGATCCTTCCAACTTATCCAATGTTAGAAGGATTTAAATCTATACTTCTTGGAAATGGTGACTGGAAATATGTTTTAACTATATCAGTTGGATTTTTAATAGTAGGTATGATTTTATTTGGACTTTCAAACTATAGATACAAAAAAACACTAGTAGGGTAAGGGGGGTTAATATGTTTAGAAGAATATGGACAATTTTTAAAAGAGATTTAAAAGTAAATTCAAAGGATTTTATCTCACTTTATATATTATTAATTCCCATATTATTTGCAGTTTTAATAAATTTATTCACACCAGGTATAAACGATACAACCATTAACCTTGCTTTAATAGAAGGTGAAAATGAGAATCAAGTAGAATATTTTCAACAATTTGCAAAGATAGAGCTCTTTAAGAATGTAGATGAAATAAAAGAAAGAGTTGAAAAAAGAGATGCTATGATAGGTATAATACCTGAAAACGGAAGGTATTATATATTGACTCAAGGAGATGAACCTGAAGGAATTGTAGAATATGCAAAACTATTGAATAGTTTTTATGAACTAGATATAAATATGGAGGATTCAAATGGTGAATTGATAGAATTTGGGAGAAGTGTTCCACCTCTTAAAAAGACTTTAGTTAACACTTCAATCCTATTCATATCTATACTTGGAGGAATGCTTATAGCTTTAAATATAGTTGAAGAAAAGGTAGATAACACATTAAGTGCAATAAACTTAACTCCTACATCCAGGGTAACCTTTCTATTGGGCAAATCTGTTATAGGGATACTTCTTTCAATATTTGGTTCCATAGCCTTAATATTTATTACTGGATTTGCAAATGTAAATATACTACAGCTACTACTAGTACTCTTAGTCACTAGCTTACTGAGCATACTGGTAGGTTTTATTCAAGGCCTTACTAATAAAGATATAATATCTGCGGCAGGGAGTATAAAATTATTATTCTTGCCATTAATAGCAGGAGTTTTAGCTATTGAAATGCTGGAAGGCAAATGGCAAAAATTCTTTTATTGGAACCCTTTCTACTGGGCCTATAAAGGAAATG
>CAYLXY010000525.1:0-1614 GCA_964387405.1 uncultured Clostridiaceae bacterium | reverse complement strand
TATAATATTAAAGTTTTAAAAGGATTTGAAGATTGGATAATGCTATATGTGCTTATTGTATTTTCCTTTAATAATCAAATTCGATTTAATCGGAAAGGTGAGTTTAATTTACCCGTAGGGAAGAGGGATTTCAATATTAAAATGAGAAATAAGGTTACTTTGTTTTCAGAAGCATTAAAAAATAGAGACATTCATTTTCAAGTTAATGACTTTAGAAATATAAGATTAGACTTAATGCCTTCAGATACATTTATATATTGTGACCCCCCATATTTAATTACTACTGCCACTTATAATGAATCGGGACAATGGACTGAAAATGATGAAAAAGAACTATTAAACTTCTTAAATGAAGCCGATAAAGGCGGATATAAGTTTGCGTTATCTAATGTTTTAAAGTCAAAAAACATGGAAAACAAAATTTTGATATCATGGGCTAAGGAGAACGATTATAGAATAAATTATTTATCTAAAAGTTATTCTAATAGCAACTATCAAAGAAAGAATGGAGATAAGAAATCAGAGGAAGTTCTTATTACAAATTATGAAGGGAGAGAATATAATTGGAAATAAAAAACATTCCTTATCAGAGTTTTTGTTGGGTTATTGGTACAACAAGTTTTAGGACTTCAAAACTTAATTTAAAGATAGAGCAACAGCTAATATTACTTAGTGAGTTCTATGAGAAGCAATTAAATGAATCAGAAACCTGGGTTTGGAATAATTCCTCACAATCTTTGTATTATGATTTCATGAAGGAAAAGGATTTTTTGTCTGGTGATGCCGCTAGAAAAGATAAAGATGCCAGAGAAAAAACATCTGGATTGGTAGATATTGGATTAATAAATATAGATAGAACAATAACCAATGCTGGATATGAACTTTTAAATATAGCGAAAGAAGGTAAATTTAAAGAAAATAACTATTTTAATATTGATAGAGATAGTTATGTATATTTAAAACAATTATTAAAGACTTCTATTAAAGTTAATACCTCTATAGTGAGGCCATACTTTATTTTAGCAAAAGTATTAATTGAATTGAATTATTTAACATTTGATGAATTTACATATCTATTACCACTAGCGATAGATAATGAAAGCACACAAAATATTATCAATAGAATAAAAGGTATCAGAGCTAATAAAGAAAAGATAATGGTTGAAGATATTATATTTGAAGATTTAATGAATATGGAAAATTATCAGCTTGCATATAATATATTTTTAGAAGAAGATCTTACTGAAGAACTGGTTTGTTTAATAGGAATGAATAGAAAAAGTAGAAATTATGATATTCCATATTATAACTTGTTTAATAAAATTATTGAAGTTTTTTATGAGAGTAAAGATGAAATGGTTTATGACTTGTTTTTAGCAGCTAAAAAGATAAATCAAAAACCAGGTGTTTTATGGAGAAACTTAATTTTTAAAACTTCTAGAGCAAACAGTATTAGGAGAAATGGTATAAAAACTATCAGGAAAAATTGTGTTTTTGAAAATGCTAAAACACAAAAAGAACTTAAAAAATTATTATTCAAGTATATGCATGTTTTTAAAGCTATGGCAACACTAGCAGATTATTTTGATCTTAATAGAAGATACTTCAATCTTA
>CAYLXY010000524.1:0-1614 GCA_964387405.1 uncultured Clostridiaceae bacterium | reverse complement strand
AAGTTCCGGTCATCTGGTCTATCAGCTCCACCAAAGGCAAGGACGGTACCGATTTTACCGTAGATGGACGAGAGTTTAAAGGAGGAACGTTCATCATTGAAAAAGATTATGCCAACCTACCTGAAGTGCAGAAAATACTGAATGGAGATAAAGGTGTTCCTATCTATGATAATAAGGGGAAATTAAAAACGACTGAATATTTTGGCCCTACGGTAGTTATAAAATACACGACTAAAAGCGACGTTACTGTTCCAGTCTATAAAGAGATTCGTTCTTTTACAAACTGGACTTTTGATACAGCTAAGGGAAGTATTGCTGATGGGTATTTAGGTAATGCAGGTATTCCCTTGTCAGCAAGACAGTCTGCGTTACCTAACGTTTTAACAGACTGTCATGACATATTTGTATTGCCCCATGCAGACCCTAAATGGGATTCACATGGTAGGCTTTATGATTGGGTGCGGGAGAAAGACAATGAAACCAACCCTAACGGAAACGGCGGATGGCTGTGGTCGGGTTGCCATGCTCCAAACGATAAGATAGGTATAGAAAATATGTACAATACGGCTACAGGTATGTCACACCAACGGACCAATTTTTTGACCGACAGAATAGATGGTGGAGTAATCGGTACGACAGCATCTTTAGGAGCTAGTACTCCCTCTGAAAATCCATGGCATTATGCTTACCCGAATGATGTTCCTATGCAATTTATGGGAAAAGTCGATTGGGTTTTAAACAACGGTTCTGGTCCGGGATACCTTCCGACTCCCAACCATAAATGGCGCGATGGAACCAAACGTCTTCTCTGGGATGAAAGTACAGATAAGAATGGGGTTACAACTGTTACCAGTCTGGTCATCTACGGATATGCATACGATAACCCCAAGAATGGAATTGTTATGTATGAAGCAGGGCACTCATATGATGGAGTAGATGCAGCCTCTGTAGCGGCAAAGCGTATTTTTCTTAATTTCCTTTTTGAAGGTTCTTCACGTAAGCTACCTGAATTTACGTCCGTTTCACCTGAACTAGATAAACTCACGCTTTATGAGGGACAAGAAATTGATTTTAGTGCTTTGGCAAAAGGGCATGACAATGTAACGATTACCTACTATTGGAGTCAAACATCCCTGAATGGGACTTTCTCAAGTACAGATACTCCATCAATAACATATACTGCAGAACTCCTCCCTACTGGAACTTTATCAAAACAAGGAACTATTACAGTTTTAGTAGCCGATCCTTGCGGACGAAGTAATGTCTTAACCTATCCCATTACAATTATCAAAAATATAAAAAACTACTGGCACGGGACGATCGACAACGATTGGGAAAAACTGGGTAACTGGACAGGGGGCTTCGTTCCTGACCCAGAAGATGATATTGAATTTGCTACGGAAGCAAATAACGATGGTGAACCTGCTACTAATGATTTGCATTTGGATACAGATCGCAACATTGGCGACTTAATCAACAAGTCTGATAAGGACTTGATCGTTACGTTAGAAAACGAACTGGTTATTCATGGGAAGGTACACACTGACAATACAGGTGGTATTGTAGTGCAAGCCGACCCGGAGGATATAAAAGCTATGGGGTCATTAATATTTA
>CAYLXY010000523.1:0-1619 GCA_964387405.1 uncultured Clostridiaceae bacterium | reverse complement strand
TAATATAGTAATATAAATAGTAGTATACTAGGAGGAACTAATACATATGAGAGTTATTTCAGGAAAAGCAAAAGGCCAGGCTTTAAAGGCACCTATTGGTTTAAATACAAGACCCACTGCTGATAGGGTAAAAGAATCCATATTTAACATTATTCAAACAGAATTATACAATAGTCTGATAATAGACCTATTTGCAGGAAGTGGGAGTTTAGGTATAGAAGCTCTATCAAGAGATGCTGCTAAAGTTTATTTTATAGATAACAACAAAAACAATATTCGATTAATTGAAGAAAACCTTAAAAAAACTAATTTAATAAATAATTCTGAAATAATTCATATGGATGCATTAAGTGGTATAATGAAATTAAGAGAATATAAAGTAAAGGCAAATATTATATTTTTAGATCCACCATATTCTAAAGGATTTATAGAACCTACTTTAGAGGCAATCTATTCTTCTCATATACTAGAATCAGATGGTATAGTAATTGTAGAGCACAGTATAAAGGAGAATACTCCAAATAATATAGATAAACTTAAAAAATATAGATCTAATAAGTACGGTGATGTAGTAATTTCATTTTATAGGCTAGAGGAGGACAATTAGATGAAGCTAGCAATTTACCCTGGGAGTTTTGATCCAATAACCAATGGACATTTAGATATAGTTAAAAGAGCTTCGAAAATGTGTGATAACTTAATTGTATCTATAATATACAATCCTAATAAAACTCCATTATTTACATTAGAGGAAAGACAAAAACAGGTTGAGTATGCTGTAAAGGACTATCCTAATGTAAGAGTAGAATATTTTGAAGGCTTATTAGTAGAATATGCACAGAAAAGGCAAGCACAAGCTATTATTAAAGGATTAAGAGCAATATCAGATTTTGAATATGAACTTCAAATGGCTTTAATGAATCAAAAATTATGTCCTGATATTGAAACAGTATTTTTAATGACTAGCAGTGAGTATTCCTTTTTAAGCTCTAGTATAATAAAGGAAGTTGCTAGATTTGGTGGATCTATAGAAAGTTTAGTACCTGAAAATGTTCATAGAGAAGTAATCAATAAATTTAAAAATTAGGTTAAGATGCCTAGGGGGGAATATGCGATGAATGTATTAAAGCTTCTTGAGGAATTAGAAGATATAATTGAAAGTGGTTCATCTATACCTTTTGCACACAAAGTATTAGTTGATAAAAGAGAAATATTAGATTTTATTAAAGAAATTAGAATTCATCTTCCAGATGAGATTAAACAAGCTCAATGGATTAAAGAGGAAAGACAACGCATATTATCAGAAGCACAACAAGAATCAGATACTATTTTAGAAGAGGCAAACCAACATATTATATCAATGATTGACCAAAATGAAATTACTAAATTAGCCAATATCCAAGCAGAAGAAATAATTACACAAGCACAAAATAGTGCCAAAGAAATGCGACTAGGGGCAAATGACTATGTTGACAGTATATTAGAATCTGTAGAATTAGATTTAAAAAATCTAATTGAAACTGTTAATAAAAATAGAGATGAAATAAAAGGTGTAAAGTAGCTACTACTTTACATCTTTTATTTATATGTAATTTTATTTTTTCTCCAGTGTTTTCTTC
>CAYLXY010000522.1:0-1619 GCA_964387405.1 uncultured Clostridiaceae bacterium | reverse complement strand
GTATATTTAATATGTTTAAGGATCCAATTTTAATAGAAAATAATAGTATTAAAATAGATATTAGTTTTGGAGCATCCTTACTATCCCAAGCAGGAAATAGGGAAAAGTTAATCTATCAAGCCGATAATGCTATGTATGAAGCCAAAAAAACATCTGGATCTAATTTGAAATTTTATAGTCATAATCCATGAATATAGATTATGATTTAAATATAATATAAGGCAGGGATTCCCCACCTTATATTATATTTACAAAGGCCCTTCAAAGTATTCCTCTAAGGTGATGTCCTTATTATATATTTCTCTGGCTACTTTTTTTCCTACATATCTTATATGCCAAGGCTCATAATTATAGCCCGTAATATGGGTTTTTTCCTTTGGATATCTTATAATAAAACCAAAGTTATGAACATTATCCTTTACCCACTCACCTTCCATAGTATCCCCGAACTTTTCCTTTAAGTCAAAACCAACACTTTGACTAGTTATGTCCATTGCCAATCCTGTCTGGTGTTCACTTTCCCCAGGTCTAGCACTTAGCTTGTTAGCCTCTTCTTCTCCAACCTTGCTTGCTCTATTATTAAAAAGTCCCTCCTGTGTCCTGTAAGATCTATATCCAGAAAGTCCAAATATAAATACACCTTCCTTATAGGCTTGTCCAAAGAGTTCCTCTAATGCTTTGGCAGCTTCTTTCCTCATATACTTCTTTTCATGCTCTCCATCAAAGGAAAATTTTATATTTGGAACTACTAAATCACTGGGTTTGTAATCTGAAGTTAAATATCTTTTTTTGTTTACCAAAATTAAAATATCATCAGTATCTTTTTTATCTATAAGTTGCTTGCTATTATTTTCATTATTTAAATTATTTTCTTCTAAATCATCTTTATTTAAATTATCAGCCACTACTTTATCAAAATAGAAAGGTATTTTACTTTTAAGAAAGAATCCAACTAATATAATTACAAATAATAAAGATCTTCTTATAAATAGTCTTCTGCTTTGTTTTCTTTTTTTTCTACTAGTTCTCATGTAATCCTTCACCCCTTATAAGCTATTTCAAAATCCTCTATAGATATATTTTATATAATCCTAGTATATAATCCTAGTATATAATCCTAGTAAGATTATAACATACTTGCTTACAAGCAAATTAGTTTTTAAAAAACTTATTTTTTATCTTTACTATCTATTTTTTATCTAAGATTAAATAATCTGTCAGCTTCCTTTGGCAGGTTTTTTTAGGATCAAACCCCTTCCATCTAAAAATTTTATCTAATATATAACCACAAGAGAATGTTGAAATTATTGTTCCTATTCCCACTATTCCCCCAAGTAAGTATCCAACTATCAATACCATGAATTCCATGGCTGTTTTTATATATTTAACATCTAGGCCAGTAATTTTTACTAGCCCAATCATTAATCCATCCCTTGGTCCTGCCCCTAGCTCAAACTTTAAGTAACTGTATAAACCATAGTTTAATATAATACTACCGTAAAACAAGACTATTATCTTGAGAAAATAATTTTCAGGTACCAATACAATATTAAATTTAGAAATTATATCTACAAGTGGACCAATGCATAATATATTAAGTATTGTTCCTATTCCTGGAT
>CAYLXY010000521.1:0-1627 GCA_964387405.1 uncultured Clostridiaceae bacterium | reverse complement strand
CCTCGGCCACGCCGCCTTTTTCGGCATAGGGGCCTATGCCTCCGCCCTGCTCACCACAAAGGCGGGGCTGACCTTCTGGACAGCTCTCCCCCTGGTTATTCTCATCACAGGCTTTATCGGGATGATCCTGGGCATGCCGAGCCTGCGGCTCAGGGAAGATTTTCTGGCGGTAACCACCATCGGCATAAACTTCATAGTTGAGTCAGTCTTTTTGTACATACCCTTCTTCGGAGGGGCCCTGGGATACGGCGGAATACCTTCAATCACCGCCCTGGGAACCAGGCTCCGGGGGGCAAACTATTTTTACCTGTGCCTCTTCTTTCTGGCTGCCGTCCTTCTCGTATCCAGGAGGTTCACCAGGGCCTGGGCCGGTCTGGCCTGCTTTGCCCTAAGGGAGGAGGAGACGGCGGCCTCCACCATGGGAGTCTCCCCCATCCGGTTCAAGCTTCTTGCCTTTGTCATCGGCACTGCCATGGCGGGGCTCGGAGGGGCTCTCTATGCGCACCTCATGCGTTTTATAAGCGCCACTGACTTCGGCTTTACCCTCTCCGTGTCCATGATGGCCTCGGTGGTCCTGGGAGGGGTGGGAACCCTCTGGGGGCCGGTGCTGGGGGCGCTGATCCTGGGGCTGCTGCCGGAGGTCTTCAGACCTCTGGTGGACTACCGGATGCTGCTCAACGCCGCAATTCTGCTGCTGATGATAAGGTTTCAGCCTGCCGGGCTCCTCGGCGAGGGAAGCTTCCTGAAGGGGCTGTTCCGGAGGAGAGGGGGCGGAAGCCGTGGATGACATCATTCTCGAGCTGGAAGGAGTCTGCCGGTATTTCGGAGGGCTGAAGGCGGTGGACGACGTCTCCTTTAGAATGAAAAGGGGCGAAATCCTGGGGCTCATCGGCCCCAACGGCGCCGGCAAGACCACCTGCTTCAACCTCATCTCAGGAGTTTACTCCCCCACCAGGGGAAAGATCACCCTGGACGGGATCGCTACGGCAGGACTGCCTCCCTACCGCATGGCGGCCCTCGGGGTGGGGCGGACCTTCCAGGTGGTAAAGCCCTTTGCCGCCCTGTCGGTGCTCAACAACGTCCAGGTCGCCCTGGGGCTCAGCCGGTACGGCGGCGTGTGGAGCTCCCTCGGCTCGTGGGATACGCCGGCCTCCGTGAAAGAGGCCATGGAAATTCTGGAGGAGGTGGGCATCGCCTCCCTGGCAGCCACCCCGTCGGGGCAGCTTCCCCTGGGCAACCAGAGGCGGCTTGAGCTTGCCAGGGCCCTGGCCCTTAAGCCCAAACTTCTTCTTCTGGACGAGACCTTCTCCGGCCTCCGCCATGAGGAGGTATCCCTGCTGTCAAACCTCGTCCTGTCGGTGAGAGAAAAGGGCATCTCCGTGCTGCTGATTGAGCACAATATGAAAGTCGCCATGGGCCTTTCCGACCGTCTGGTGGTGCTGGACAGGGGAAGGCTTCTGGCGGAGGGAGGGCCGGACCAGGTGCGGTCCGACCCCCGGGTGATAGAGGCCTACCTTGGAAAGGGGGGCAGCCGGGATGCTTCTTGAAGTACAGGATCTTCACGTGTATTACGGGGATATTCATGCCCTCGACGGCGTCTCCCTCAGCGTGTGTGAGGGGGAGCTGG
>CAYLXY010000520.1:0-1632 GCA_964387405.1 uncultured Clostridiaceae bacterium | reverse complement strand
CTCGCTCAGTAATAGAAACAGGGTATCGCAATATTTATGGACTACTAAAAGAAAAAGACAAAAATGCCAATCTTTTATTGAATCCAGGCGGCCATCATATGACGCAGGAACATTCTCCCGCCTTCACGTATTTCCACAATTACAGGGATTGGTACGACTATACAGAACTGGAACGAATTGAATATCAGGCGTTTTTCTACGGCAACATCATCGGTATAGCCCGCTTGATGCAGATATATGGAGACAGCCGTGTATCAGAGCTTATTGAACTGGCTGAAAAAGTCAGAGAACGTTCTTTGAAGGCATGCTGGGATTCTGATGACCGTTTTTTTTATGCAATCAGAGAATCGGATGGTTTAAAAGCTCGATGCAAGGAGGCCAACGGATTTCTTGCGTTTATATTCGGACTGGCACCGTTTTCCAAGCCATATGCGGATATATTTGATTATCTTGTCAGCGACTGTTTTTTCTGGAATCCTTATCCTCTCGCTTCATGTTCCAAGGATGTGCCGTCATATTCACCTCATCAGCAAATGTGGGGCGACCAAAAGAAAAATGCCGGATGTACATGGAGCGGACCCACATGGCCCTACATTAACAGCCTGATAATCACAGTTCTTGCAGAAGCTCTGCGAAGCGGCGTTCCATGCGCAATAAGCCGAGAACATCTGAGGAATTTCTTTACGCTGTTCACGCAGGGACATTGGGAAAATGGACATCCCATGATACGCGAAAGCTGGGATGGCCTAAATGGCAAACAGAGTGGCTGTCCTGATTATCTCCACTCAACCTATATCGACCTGGTTGTTCGATATGTCATGGGAGTGGACTTAGAGTCCGGTCCTTCGGCAGGACTCAAACCAATGATGGGCATCAATGCAGAAATCAGAGAATTGCCGTGGGGCGGCAAACTCTGGAATATCAAGGTTGATGCCGACGGCAAAGGAAAAGCGCACCTTGCCTGAGGATTACCTCTTGACACAAAATAATTGTTTTGTGCGGCAAAAAAAAGTATATTAAGTATACACAATAAACGATTATCTATATTTAAAGGTAAAGAAAAACCTCTTAAGAAAGATAGAGAGCAGGACGTTTACAAAAAGCGGAAATATTCCCACAGAAAAGGAACTATGCAGGTTGTATAAAGTCAGCCAGATAACCACAAAAAGAGCTGGGGAGAACTGACCAGCGAAAACATCCTTGTAAGACAACAAGGCAAAGGTACTTTCGTAAAGGAACGAAAAAAGTTCCCTCCATAAAAACGATTCTTATTCTCCTGGCGCTCGCTGAAAATACTTTTTTTTACGATGAATTTTACGGCCATATATGGAAAGGCATGGAGGAAGAAAGAGGGTGAAATAGATGTGATTATCTTGTCAACGAAACCTTCAAATCCTGCTATTGTCCCAGAAGTTTTACAGTAGTAACATTAAGAAGGGTAGTTCCCGCATACCATTCCATTTTCCAAAAACCCTCTTCATTTTCTTTGACAAGTGCCGCGACAGAAAAAGCAAAAACCTTCATAATTCCAGAGGGATCCATACAGAGAAATTCTTCTGTATGAACATTTTTTCCTTTAGGAGATTTGAGAATTGCAGTGCACTGGGTATCCTGAGGTTTTGTAATGGTTCC
>CAYLXY010000519.1:0-1635 GCA_964387405.1 uncultured Clostridiaceae bacterium | reverse complement strand
TAGAGTGTGGTTTAAATGCTCAAAGAAGAGTAAATGAATTATATTCAATGCCTAAAATATGGGGGCAGCTTGAAAATATATGGTGTTCGTAAATAATAGTGTTATAAAATAAGATTAAAAATATGTCTCAATTAAATAACAAAATACTTTTAATAACAGGAGGCACAGGTTCTTTTGGAAGTGCTGTTTTAAATAGGTTCTTAGATACTAATCACTTCAAAGAAATCCGCGTATTCAGTCGTGACGAGAAAAAACAAGACGACATGCGTCATCGCTTGCAAAACCCAAAAGTGAAATACTATATTGGCGATGTGAGAGATAAACGCAGTGTGGATAATGCCATGCGTGGTGTGGATTATGTCTTTCAGGCTGCAGCGCTAAAACAGGTTCCTTCCTGTGAGTTTTTCCCCATGCAGGCTGTCCGTACCAATGTGCTGGGCGTTGAAAATGTTATCGATTCCGCCATTGAGCATAGGATTAAAAATGTTATCGTTCTATCAACAGATAAAGCGGCATATCCCATTAATGCCATGGGTATTAGCAAAGCCATGATGGAAAAAGTGGCGATTGCTAAAGGCCGGGCGCTGGGCAATGACGCCCATACCAAAATCTGCTGCACACGCTACGGTAATGTTATGGCCAGCAGAGGCTCTGTTATTCCGTTATGGGTGGAACAAATCAAAACGAATAACCCTATTACCATCACAGACCCCCACATGACACGCTTTATGATGACGCTGGACGATGCCGTTGACTTGGTGATATATGCTTTCGAGCATGGAAAAAACGGAGACTTATTCGTTCAAAAAGCACCTGCCGCTACCTTGAAGGTGTTGGCTAATGCACTAAAAGAATTGTATCAAACCAACACCGATGTGCGGACAATCGGCACCCGGCACGGCGAAAAACTCTATGAAACGTTGGTTACGCGCGAAGAAATGGCAAAAGCTATTCATATGGAAAACTATTTCAGAATTCCTTGCGATGACAGAAATCTAAACTACGATAAATTCTTTGTTGAGGGAAATGAAGAGGTTTCCAAAATAGAAGATTATCATTCACATAATACCAGGCGCTTAGACATTGAAGGAATGAAACAACTATTATTAAAATTAGATTTCATTAGAGAGGATTTAAAAAGTGAATGAAATAGAAATAATTCAAGGTGAAATATTTTTTGATGAAAGAGGACAAATAAGTTCGATAAATAATTTCAGCAGCGAAGAGGCTAAACGACTATATCTGATTCATCATCCGGATAAAACAGTTATTCGAGGGTGGCATGGTCATCAATACGAAAAAAAATGGTTTTACTGTGTAAAAGGTGAATTTGTCCTTGCCTTGGTAAAACCGGATAATTGGGAAAACCCTTCTGAAGATTTAACTCCCAGCATAATAAATCTATCAGAAAAAGAGAGTAAAATAGTTGCTGTTCCTGCAGGATATGCAAATTGCATTAAAGCACTCTCAAACAATAGTATTATACTAGTGCTTTCAGGGAAAAAACTGCCTGAAGCATATGGTGACAGCTGGAGATATGATAAAAATATGTGGGTAGATTGGAGTAAGTTTTAAAGAGTAACTGGTAATTGGTGATTAGTAATTAGTAAGAGGTCACAAATAACCAGTCACCAG
>CAYLXY010000518.1:0-1638 GCA_964387405.1 uncultured Clostridiaceae bacterium | reverse complement strand
ACCCGATAATTTAATTGATAAGATTCGGGAGCGTATAGATATTGTTGATGTAGTAGGTCAACATGTGAAATTAAAGAAGAGTGGCCGAAACTATTTCGGGCTCTGTCCCTTTCACTCAGAAAAAACGCCCTCCTTTTCAGTAACACCAGACAAACAAATTTATTATTGTTTTGGTTGTGGTGCTGGGGGTAATGTGATAAATTTTGTAATGAATATAGAGGGCTATGATTTTTTAGAGGCAATTAATTATCTAGCCGATGAATCTGGAGTACAACTACCGGAGATTGCTGGCAAAAGCACAGCTGCAGTAGAGAGTCCAGAGAGTGCAAAAATGCGAGAGGCTTATGAATTAGCAAGCAAGCTCTATCATTACATTTTAACTGAGACTAAACAGGGTCAGGAAGCTATGGCATATCTTGAAAACAGAGGTTTTACTAGAACTGAAATTTCAACCTTTAAACTAGGTTATGCACCGAATTCTTATGAAACTTTAAGAAATTTTCTAGACAAACGTAACTTTGCGATGGATTTGATGTTAGATGCCGGATTATTATCAGCTAGCGAAGATGGAAGAATCTATGATCGTTTTCGTGATCGAATTATGTTTCCAATCAGTGATGCACAGGGGCGGGTAATCGCTTTTGGTGGCAGGATGCTTGGTGATGGTGAACCGAAGTATTTAAATAGCCCAGATAGCAGAATTTATAGCAAAGGGAAGGTACTATATAATCTACAATTAGCTAAGAAGGCAATTAGAAAAAGGAATAGGGCAATATTATTTGAAGGTTATGTTGATACAATTACAGCCTGGCAGGCGGGGATAGATTATGGTGTTGCTTCATTAGGTACGGCACTTACTGACCAGCAAGTTTTATTGTTGAAACGCTTTGCCGACGAAGTCTATATCTGTTATGATTCAGATGATGCAGGCCAACTAGCCACGCTTCGTGCAATTGAAGTTTTGAATAAGAATGGCTTAAAGATTATGATTGCTGACCTGCCAACAGGGAAAGATCCTGATGATTATATAAGAGAACATGGCGCAGATAACTTTAGCAATAATATTATCAAACAGGCAATTACTGTCACTTCTTTTCGGCTCGCTCACTTAAGAGGAGCATATAACTTAAAAAATGAGGGTGGCAGACTTGACTATCTAAAAAAAGCTTTAGAAATAATTGCTGTGCTAAGACATACTGTAGAGCAGGAACACTATCTTATGGAGTTAGCTAATGAATTCAGAGTTTCGCTTGATTCACTAAAGCTTGATTTACGCCGAATAAACGAGAAAAATTACAGCGGACAGCGTCAAGTTGTGACAAGAGGCGAGAAGTATGGAATCGGTTTAGCAGGTAAACAAGAGGTGCTTTACCCAGGCTACTATAATGCTGAAAATAATTTAATTTATCTGATGATGAATAGCATTGAGGTTAGCAAGCGGGTAGAGAGAGAGCTGGGTGAGAATTTTCATGTTGATGACTTTGCAACTCTTGCTACAAAATTATATGACTACTATCAACAGGGTTATGCAGCTGAGGTTGATCGTTTCATTGCCTTTTTAGAGGATGAAAACTTAAGAAAACTAGCAACAAGGATTGCAATGAGCGATATCAATGAAAATATAACAGAAAAGGAACT
>CAYLXY010000517.1:0-1656 GCA_964387405.1 uncultured Clostridiaceae bacterium | reverse complement strand
ACCTAATAATTTTTATTCTTCTTCATGATCATGGTCATCATGCTCTTCATCTGGATTAAATCCTTCTAGACCTTCATAAACTAAATTTCTCTCTTTAGCATAGTTATATATAGCTGCCTTTACTGCTTGTTCTGCTAATACTGAACAATGCATTTTTACAGGAGGAAGTCCATCAAGGGCTTCTGCTACAGCAGTATTTGTTAATTCTAATGCTTCTGTTACAGTTTTCCCCTTGATCATTTCTGTTGCCATACTTGATGTAGCTATGGCAGAACCACAGCCAAAGGTTTTAAACTTTACATCTGTTATAACATCATTTTCATCTATTTTTAAATACATTTTCATAATATCTCCACATTTTACATTACCAACCTGACCTACTGCTTCTGCATCTTCTATTTCTCCAACATTTCTAGGATTGGTAAAGTGATCCATTACTTTTTCACTATACATTATTCATTACCTCCCTTTATTTTCTCATATAATGGTGACATCTGTCTTAATCTATCTACAATTGGTTGTAAATTTTTTATAACATAGTCTACATCTTCTTCTCTAGTAGGATCACCAATTGTTAGTCTTAAAGAACCATGTGCTATTTCATGGGTTAGACCTATTGACATTAAAACATGTGATGGATCCAGGGAGCCTGATGTACAAGCTGAACCACTGGATGCAGCTATACCTAAAATATCTAAACTTAATAGTAGGGACTCTCCTTCTATAAATTCAAAAGAAATATTCACATTTCCAGCTAATCTTTTACTAGGATGCCCATTTAGTTTAGTATAGGGTATTTTGGTCATAATCTCATCTATTAATTTATTTCTTAATTTAATTAATCTATCAGTACGTTCCTTTATGTTTTTGTTTATTATTTCTGCTGCCTTACCAAATCCTACAATTCCAGGTACATTTTCAGTTCCTGCTCTTCTTCTTTTTTCCTGGGCTCCCCCATGAATAAGTTGATGGATCTTTACGCCTCTTTTTATATATAAGGCACCTACACCCTTTGGTCCATATATTTTATGGGCAGATATAGATAATAAATCTACGCCAAGTTCTTTTAGGTCAATTACTTGATTTCCATAGGCTTGTACTGCATCAGTATGAAAAATAATTCCTTTTTCATTAGCTATTTGTGCAAGTTCCTTAATAGGTTGTATTGTTCCTATCTCATTATTAGCATACATAATGCTTATTAAAATAGTAGTATCTTTAATAGCATTTTTTAAATCTTCTTCGCTAACCAAACCATACTCATCAACATCTAAGTAAGTTACTTCAAAACCTTGTCTCTCTAAATACTCACATGCATGTAGTATAGCATGGTGCTCTATTTTAGAAGTTATAATATGATTTCCCTTATCTTTATTTGCAAATGCAACTCCTTTTATAGCCCAATTATCAGCCTCTGTACCTCCACCAGTGAAAAAAATCTCGCTGGATTTAGCATTTAATGTTTTAGCAATTCTATCCCTGGCTGTATCTAATGCACTTCTAGCTTGTCTAGCTATACAGTAAATACTAGATGGATTACCAAAACTAGTTTTAAAATATGGTAACATCTCTTCTAAAACTTCATCTTTCATAGGTGTAGTTGCAGCATAATCAAAGTAATATTCTGTACATTTGGCACAATTATCCATACAGTTC
>CAYLXY010000516.1:0-1661 GCA_964387405.1 uncultured Clostridiaceae bacterium | reverse complement strand
TAGAAAAATTGGGGCATCACATGATTTCTAGAAATCATGTGATGCCCCATATTTTTTAGTAGATAAGCAAAAACTTGAAAACAAAAACTAAAATCAAATTTTATCTAATTGTCACTTATTATTACTTGATGATATGTTTTTTTACCTTTTTTAATCATCAGAGTCTTATCTTTAAAGAAATCAAGAGTAATAATAATATTGAAATCAGTTATTTTATCATCATTGATTGTAAGTCCCCCTTGTTGTATAAGTCTTCTTCCTTCTCCACGGGATGAGATTAGATCTACTTTAGTTAGAAGTGTAATAATATCTATCCCATCTATAAAATCATCTTTAGGAAATTCAGTTGATGGAACAGAGCCAGCTAGGTTTCCTTTACCAAACAAAGCTTTGGCCGCTTCTTCAGCTTTCTTAGCTTCTTCTTCACCATGAACTAGTTGAGTAACCTCAAAAGCAAGGATTTCTTTAGCTTTGTTTATTTCAGCACCTTCTAAGGAACTAAGTCTTTCCACTTCATCCATAGGTAAAAAAGTAAGTAGGGCAAGACAGTTTTTAACATCTGCATCTGCAACATTTCTCCAGTATTGATAAAATTCAAATGGTGATGTTTTGTCAGAATCTAACCAAACTGCACCAGATTGAGTTTTACCCATCTTATTTCCTTCGCTTGTAGTTAATAAAGCAAAGGTCATACCATAGGCAGCTTCGCCTTCTACTCTTCTAATTAGGTCAGCACCTGCAATAATGTTTGACCATTGATCATCTCCACCTAATTGCAGGCGACAACCATACTTTCTAAATAATTCTAAAAAGTCATAGGATTGCATAATCATATAGTTAAATTCAAAGAAAGACAATCCTTTTTCCATTCTATTCTTGAAACATTCTGCTGCTAACATTCTATTAACAGAAAAGTGTCTTCCTATATCTCTTATAAAAGAAATATAATTTAAGTTTAGCAACCAGTTAGCATTATTCTCCATAATGGCATTGCCCTCTGAAAAATCAATAAATCTTTTAGTTTGTTCAATGAAACAATTTCCATTATGTGTAATTGTTTCAGGAGTCATCATTTGTCTCATATCTGTTCTGCCAGATGGGTCACCAATCATTGCGGTCCCACCACCTAATAGAAATATAGGTCTGTGACCTGCCTTTTGAAGATGGGCCATAGCCATAAGTTGCACAAAATGGCCTACGTGTAAGCTGTCTGCTGTTGGATCAAAACCTATATAAAAGGTAACTTTTTCCTTGCCAAGCATTTGTCTAATTTCATCTTCATGGGTAGCTTGTTTAACAAAGCCACGCTCTTTTAAAACATCAAAAACATTCTCCATTATACATCCTCCTCATTTACTAATAAGATTAAATATAAAAATAAAGAGCTATCAAGTCCCTAAGGACGAGATAACTCGTGGTACCACCTTAATTTACATCAATAGATGCCTTAAACCATTATAACGGTTGGCGGCCGGTAAAGTTTTTGACTTTACAACTCTGGAATGTAATTCACTCCTACATGTACTATAGTTCTTTCACTAGCCGAACTATTCACTATAATTGTAACCATGGGAGTTACTTATTTCCTTCAGTGTTTTTAATAAGTATCTATATTCTGCATTATTATATCATATATTAAATATAAAATACAAGAATCTACT
>CAYLXY010000515.1:0-1668 GCA_964387405.1 uncultured Clostridiaceae bacterium | reverse complement strand
CCCAATAAAGATAGAAGGAAAAGTTGTTCCTAAAGTTGATTTTTTAGATATTCCTTATGAAAAACTAAATATTGAAATTAACACAAAGACAATTCGCGGAAATATTATTAATAATATTTTATCTTTAGAACTTATTAAACCAAAAGACAGGAAAACTTCAGTATACTTAATAAAAACCCATTATATTAAAGCAGTTAAACCTTATATAATAGAAACTATTAAGACGAAAAAGGAATATATCGATTTAATTAATATTTCAGTAAAACAAAAACATAAACTAGAAAAAATAGCTTGCAAAACTTGTAGATATAAAACACAATGCAAAATTTCTTTTACTGAGTGTAACTATGAAAAAACAACTAGGGATCCAATTTTAAGCAAAGGAATTAAAGTAAATACAGATAGAAATTATGAATTGAATAATTTAAATAAATAAGTAAAACGGATGACGAGTTTAATAAAACTTACCATCCGTTTTTATATTTTCTAATGTAAAAAAATCTGTTTTTAAAGATTTGATTAATTAATAAATTCACTGTATAATTGATTTATATTAGTTGGTTTTGTTTTGGTTGGTTTTGTTTTAGTTGGTTTTGTTTTAATTTTTATTATAAAAAAGGAGATGTTAAAATGTTTAAGAACAGTTTTAAATTTTTACTAATATTAGTAGTTATACTATTACTTTTTACAGGATGTCAAAATAAAAGTAATGATAATTTGGATCCATCAGTTGCAGGCAACCAAGAAGAAAGCTATGATAATAAGAAAGAAGAACCAGTTGAATTAGTAGTATATGCAGGTGCTGGACTTAAAATGGCAATGGAAGAAATTAAACCTGCTTTTGAGAAATTAGAAAATGTGAAGATTGATTACATATATGCTGGATCTGGACAACTTCTTGCTCAGATGGAGACTACTAACAAAGGTGATGTCTTTATAGTAGGGTCTGAAGCTACATATGATATCGCTAAGGATAAAGGTTTAGCTAGTGAAAGCCATTTGATAGCACATCATACTCCAGCTCTTGCAGTTGAAAAAGGAAATCCAAAGGGAATAAGAACCCTTAAAGATTTGGCGAAGGATGGGATTAAAGTAGCTCTTGGGGACGCTAAATCTAATGCAGTAGGAAAGACAGCTGTAAAAATTATTGAAAAAAATGGATTAGAGTCTATTTATAATAATGTAATTACAACTACTTCTACTGTAAATCAATTAGTACTTGTAATCTCTACTGGAGAAGCTGATGTGGCAATAGTTACTGAGGATTCTGTAAGATTAAGCGAAGATGTAGAGATGATTGAAATTCCAGAAGATGAAAATATAGACCAATTAATACCTGTAGGAACTTTGACTAGTTCAATTCATAAAGAACTTGCACAAAAACTAGTTGATTTTATAGCTTCGAATGATGGAAAAGCTATATTTGAAAAAGCTGGATTTAGAATTATAAAGTAGATATTAAATGAAAAATAAACTTTTTACTCTATTTATTTGGTTAAGTCTTATATTGACCATCATATTTCTGACAGGACCCTTAATTGTATTAATTTTTAAAGGAGCAAATTATTTTATTCCAGCTCTTCAATCTGAAGAAATTATATTTGCTATAAAACTTAGTATAAAAACATCAGTCATATCTACATTAATATGTTTAATTGTTTCTATACC
>CAYLXY010000514.1:0-1679 GCA_964387405.1 uncultured Clostridiaceae bacterium | reverse complement strand
AAAATTTAAAATAATTCTGCTGGTCACTTTTATATTTTTTGTTATTATTGTATTTTTAATTTGCAGATCAAACAAAAATCAACTGGAAATGATACGTACTAAGGAAGAGCGTATAAACCAAATAGCAGTAGAAACAATTGATCGTCGCTTAAAAGTTAGTTATGAAATTTTAGAAACGAGTTTAGCTCAAATTATAGTAAGCCCTTCAATAGTAGATGCATTAGCTTCACGGGATGCAGATCAGCTAAATAAACTAGTTTCACAATCTTATGAAAAATTAAAAGATGTAGGAGTAAATGCCTTCCATTTTTATCTACCTGACAATACTTCTCTTTTAAATCTCTATGAGTTTAAAAACGATGATGATACTGCACCTTGTGAAAGATCTATTGTGGATAGGATAAACTTAGACCCTAAGCATATACCAATCAAAGGAATTGAAGAATGCAGACATGGCTTGTTTATTCGCTATGTAGCACCTATTTATAAAGATAATAAGTATTTAGGGTGTGTAGAGCTTGGAATGGAAATTGAAAGTAGAATATTAAATATTTTTAAAAATGTAAGTGGTGGTGAATGGTATTTATATTCATTAAATGATATAGATAGAACAATTATGGGTGGTACAACAGAAATTGATAGCTATCTAATAAATATAGATGAAGAAATGTCATTAAGTTTAAAAAAAGGAGAAGTTTTAAAAATAGAAGAACCACCCTATATAATACAAATGATTCCTGTTGCTAATTATAATGGTGAATATAAGAATTATTTCAAGCGTATTTTTGATAATAGTGAATTAATAGCTCTCCAAAGTAAATACACAAGAGTATCTATAGTATATGGAATATTAGCTGCTCTTATTGGTATGCTATTACTTTGGATTGTAATGACATATTTATTAAATCCACTTATTTATTTAGAAAAAAAGGTTAGAAGATTTGAATTAGGAGCTTTGGAGGAATCCATAGAAGTGAAGACAAATGACGAGATTGGATATTTGGCTGGTGCCATGGAAAATATGCGCCAATCCTTACATAAAAGAGAATTTGAATTAAAAGAACAAAGTTATATTGATCCATTGACAGGAGTAAACAATAGACTTTGTTTTGAACATAATCTAAAAGAAATTATTGAAAAGGGATTATATCCAGTTACACTTATTGTAGCTGATATTGATGGACTTAAAAAAATTAATGATGAAGAAGGTCATGCAGCAGGAGATGCTTATATTATTAGTTGTGCAAAGACAATGAAAAATGCAATGCGTGGCAGTGATAAATTATTTAGAATTGGTGGAGATGAATTTGTTCTTCTATTTCCTAATACAGATGAAGAAACTTGCAACATTATATTAAATCGAGTAGAAAAAGAGATAGAAATATATAATAGAAATTTAAATAAAGATGAAATTCCATTATCTATATCATTTGGAATAGGCCTATGTAAATGTGAGTCAGAGTGTTTAGAAGATGCTATGGCTTTAGCAGATAAAAAAATGTATGAAAATAAAGCTAAAAAGAAAAACAAATAAAATAATTTAAACACATATAGGAACTTTTCTGAGATGTGTTTTTAATGTGATATTGGTTTGGGAGGGGATTTAGATCGTAATTGCTATGATCAAGAAGGGGGAGATAGATAAATTATTTTAAATAATTTTTAGTTTTATCTTACTT
>CAYLXY010000513.1:0-1680 GCA_964387405.1 uncultured Clostridiaceae bacterium | reverse complement strand
ATTATATACTAAAAAATGAAAGAGAGGGAAATAATATAATGAAAAAAATTATAATTCCATTGGCACAGGGCTTGGAGGAAATAGAAGCAATTACCAATATTGATGTACTAAGAAGAGCAAATATAGAAGTGACTACAGTATCATTAGACGATTTAAAAGTAAAAGGAGCTCATAATGTAGTTATATTAGCTGATAAACTTATAGATGAAATCAATGTAGAGGATTTTGATGGTATTTTATTACCAGGAGGAATGCCTGGTGCTACAAACCTTAGAGATGATAAACGAATTATTAATATGGTTAAATTCCTTAATGAGAAAAACAAACTGGTATCTGCAATTTGTGCAGCTCCAATTGTATTAGAAAAAGCAGGAGTACTAAAGGGTGTCAAAGCAACTAGTTATCCCGGCTTTGGCGAAGAAATGGCTTCCAGTAATTATGTTGAAGATAGAGTAGTTGTAGATAAAAATATTATTACAGGTAAAGGACCTGGAGTAGCTTTAGAATTTGCTTTAGAAGTAGTTAATTACTTAGTAGGTGAAAAAGTAGTAAATGAGCTAAAGAAAGATATGATTGTTGACTTTTAATTTCAAAACAACTGAGGAGTGGTAAAGTGTTTAAAAGAAAAAAATTTAGTTTACTAGTAATATTTTTAGCCATTATGGTTTTATTTACAGCTTGTGAGGATATAGAACAAATTTTAACATCAGATAACAATCAACTATCTAATGCTGTTGAAGACAATATTATACCAGAAGATAATTTAGATGAATTAGAAAATGACAATGAAAATCTAGTAATTGATAGGGAGGGAAATTTACAAGTTCATGTTATAGATGTTGGACAAGGGAGTTCTACATTTATTGTAGGAGCTGATGGAAAAACAATGCTTTATGATGCTGGTGGGGATAATAATGGTTCTGGAAGAATAATAGTTGATTATATTAAAAATGCAGGCTATGAACATATAGATGTAGCAATATTTACACATCCACATGCAGATCATATAAATGGAGCACCTGCAGTTTTTGAAGAATTAGAAGTAGGTTCAGTATATTATCCTAAAGTTACACATACAACAAAAACCTTCGAAAGGTTCGTAGATGCAGTTAGAGAAGCAGGATTGAAATTTAAAACTGCTAAAGCTGGAGTTGAAATACCATTTGGAGAAACAAATCTTGTTTTACTATCACCAATATCTGAAAAGTACAAGGATTTAAATGATTATAGTGCAACTGCTAAACTTACATGGAAGGGAAGTTCTGTATTATTAACTGGAGATTCGGAAAAAATATCTGAAAACGAAATGGTGGAAAGTGGTGAAGATTTAAATGTAGATTTACTACTTGTACCTCATCATGGATCAAGTACCTCATCAACTGATGAATTTTTAAATAAAACTAGACCAGATTATGCAATTATATCTTCTGCTAAGGATAATTCTTATGGACATCCTCATAAAGAAGTTGTAAATCGTTTAAATGAAAGAAATATTAAATTTTATAATACAGCTGAAAGTGGAACTGTAGTTGCAATACTAGATGGGGAGAAAATTTATATTAATACAGAAATAAATATAGATGAAGAGCTTGAAAAAAATATTAATGAAGAAAAATAGTTGGAAAGATGAAAATTTTTCTGAGCTTTAAATATTATTTACAGTACAATAAAATTTTAATA
>CAYLXY010000512.1:0-1683 GCA_964387405.1 uncultured Clostridiaceae bacterium | reverse complement strand
GGTTCTTCCTCATAATCGGTTACTAAAATTAGCAACTTAAAGATTGATATAAGACCTTATTTCTTAATAACTCATAGCTAGCTCTGCCATACATATCTCTTTTTATTTGTTTTATTTTATTTACATTGCCCTCTGTTATTCCATTACTTATGTTATAAGATGCTGCATTAATAACAGCTTCCCAATCTTTTTTTAAAGATAATATGAATCTATTTATACATTCTTCTTCATGCATACTATTTAATAAATTCATTAGACATAATACATTTAAGTTTGTTAAGTACTCTCTGAATCTTTGATAAAAGAATTTATATTTTTTTAATACTGGATATTCTTCTAACACTCCATTTATATAAGGAATTATTTCCTCTTTATATTTCCAATTGAATATATATCTTATTACTTGGCTTCGACTTATTTTAGTCACAAGTCTATTTACCCTGTTATTATTTTCTCCTATATTCTCTTCCATAATCTTTGATATATAATATCTGAGTGTGGAGTATTTAAGATTCGTTATACTATTCTTAAGCTTTCTATATACTTTAGAAATATTTTTTGATTGATTATAAAGTCCTATTATTTCATTTTTATAAGTGTCTAAATAACTGTAACTTCTATTACTAGTATCATAAATGCTTGTTTCTCCTATATTTATTGAGTTTACATATTTTGATATTGTTTTTCTGGATAAATCATATTCTTTTGATAAACCTCTCATGGACTTACCTTTGGCATGTTCTCTTTTAATTTGTAGTATTAATTTTTGTTTTGCTATTTGTTTGGATGTATATTTTTTTGTTGCTTTTTCTAATATTTTTGTTCCGGTAAATTCTTCATTGTTTTTTGTATTTGTTATATTAATATACATGGGTATTGTTCTTTTTATTTCTTTTATTATTGCATCAGATAAATTCATTATTAAATGAAATCTATCAGCTATATGTGTACAATGTTCAGATACTGATTTATAGGAATATCCCCTATCCCTGGAGATTATATTGAGATTTGGGTATTTATCTAGTTCTTTTTGTACTTCTATAGGATCTCTAGTATTTAAAAGCTCTATTACTTTTCCAGTCTCTAAGTTTATTATAACTGTTCCATAATTATGTTTTTTTTAAAGGCGAAATCATCTATTCCAATAGATTGAATTGAAGCCTTATCTATTTTTGGGTTCCATTTCTTAGCTAACCTTAAAAGTGTATCTCCAGATATATTAATATTAATAGCATTACATTTTCTAGCTACTGATTCTGCACTTTCCACTAACGCAAAATTTGTTAGCATCTCATTTAATCTATTTGTTCTACGTGCCTTTGGCCCTGCAAAATCTTCTATACTTTCACTAAAGATTTTAGTTTTACAATCTGGATTTTCACATCTATATTTTGCTAATCTAATTTCTAGGAAAAGCGGTTTTTCTATAATATTTAAATCTTGTAGTTTTCTAGTAAAGTATGTAGATTTTGTAGAAGATAAAGAATTACATGAAGGGCAATTACAAGTTTCCCTTTTGCTACTGAAATGTATTATAATTTTATCATTATCGATTATTATATTAGTCTCCTTTAGATATTTAGGAAACATATCTTCAATCAATTTATATTCCATAATCATCACCTAAATATATTATATCATTTGGGAAACCATCACACAATAACCGATTAAGAGGAAGAACCA
>CAYLXY010000511.1:0-1690 GCA_964387405.1 uncultured Clostridiaceae bacterium | reverse complement strand
TTATACAGGATGTGTTTTTTCTTCTTCATTATATAATGTTGTTTCTATTTTATACTTATCAGCCCATCTATTTTTAAAGAAAGTCATTGCAACTTGTGGGAATAATGCATAAGAGAGTACATCTTCTTCCTGCTCATAGTATTCCTTCATTTCCTCTTTAAATACCTTTAACTGTGGTTCTATATTATCTGCCGGACGACAAGTTATTTCTTCTTCATTCCCTATAATTTTTTGCTTAATCTCATCTTCAATAGGAACTGGTGGTTGACCATATAGACCTTTAACATAGTCTTTAACTTCTTTAGGTATCATTTTGTATCTTTCACCAGTAATAACGTTAAATACTGCCTGGGTACCTACAATTTGACTAGTAGGAGTAACTAAAGGAGGATATCCTAAATCTTCTCGAACCTTTGGAACTTCCTTAAGTACCTCATCAAATTTATCTAATTTGTTTTGAGATTCAAGTTGAGATATTAAGTTTGATAACATTCCACCTGGTACTTGATATATTAAAGTTTTTGCATCTACTCCTAATACTTTAGGATTGATTAAACCTGACTCTAAGTATTTATCTCTTAATGGTTTGAAATATTCTGCAATTTCATTAAGTTCTTCTAAATCTAATCCCGTATCATATTCAGTCCCCTCTAGTGTTGCTACTAAAGGTTCTGTTGCTGGTTGAGATGTTCCTAAGGCTAGTGGTGAAATTGCTGTATCTACAACATCTACACCAGCTTCTATTGCCTTTAAATAGGTCATAGATGCAATACCACTTGTATAATGAGTATGAATCTGTATAGGAACTTTTATTACCTTTTTTAACTCTGTAACTAATTCAAATGCTACATAAGGTTTCAATATTCCTGACATATCCTTGATACAAATAGAATTTGCACCTAAACTTTCTAATTGTTTTGCTTTTTTTACATAGTAGTCTATACTATGAGCTGGACTAACAGTATAAGATAATGCACATTGAGCATGTCCACCTTCTTCTAAAGTTGTATTTATTGCTGTTTCCAAATTTCTAATATCGTTTAATGCATCAAAAATTCTTATTATATCTATACCATTATAAATTGATTTTTTAACAAATTCAGATACAACATCATCGGCATAATGTTTATATCCTAAAATATTTTGACCTCTTAAAAGCATTTGAAGTTTTGTATTTTTAACAGTCTTTCTTATACTACGCAATCTTTCCCAAGGGTCTTGATTTAAAAATCTTAAACTAGCATCAAATGTGGCACCTCCCCACATTTCCAATGAATGATAACCGATTTTATCTAATTTTTCAAGAATAGGTAGCATTTCTTCAGTCGGCATTCTTGTAGCCAGTAAAGATTGGTGTGCATCCCTTAGTGCTGTCTCTGTAATTTTTATTTTAGCCATGTATTCCCCTCCTAATAATAATATAAACTAAATAATTTATATTAATGTAATATTTATTAATATAAACTATAAAATTATGAAATTGTATCATCCCCTAAATTGTGTCATCCCTACTCAAAACTTAAAGATAGGAAATTTCTAATTTAATTTTGGACTAAAAGTTTTACACAAATATATTTCTATCACTTGCATCCTTGAACATAGATAAAAGTTCCTCCCTTGTAAGGGTCTTTTTCTTCTCTCCATCTATATCGAGTATCTTCTCTCCTGAATGGAGCATCACAAGTCTATT
>CAYLXY010000510.1:0-1691 GCA_964387405.1 uncultured Clostridiaceae bacterium | reverse complement strand
GCTAATGATTGGAATCATCCAGAACGATGGATAGATTTCAATGAAGCTAAGACTAAGAATAAACCTCTAGGCTTTGTTCTAGTGGAGGAAGATAGGATTATCTGTATAGACTTAGACCATGCGATTCAAGGTGGAAAGCTAACTCCTATGGCAAAAGAAGTTATAGAGGGTTTTACAGGGACATATATGGAGTTATCCCAATCAGGCAAGGGAATTCATATCTTTGTCCAAGGGACTATTCCAGATAATCTCAATTTATCAAGTAGAGGAATTGAGATATACAAGAAAAATAGATATATAGCTCTTACAGGAAATATAGGAGATGGATCTTTCTTTCCTAGAAGTAATAAGCTCTTAAAAAAAGATGGTGAACTAAAAAGACTTTATAAGAAATGGACACAGGAGAAAACATCTACCCTAAAACAAATTAGAGAATACAAGTATGAGCCTTTAAACAAGTTTTCTAGACTTGATGACCTAAGCCTAGATGAAATACTAGCCACCATGGAAAGAACCAATAGAAAGGCAAGTATGCTTATCTCAGGAGCTAGTCTAACAGGTGACCATAGCAGGGATGACTTTACCTTTCTAGTACTTGCTAGAAACTATACAGATGGAAATCCTAACTTAATGAAAGAACTCTTTTTAATGACACCTTTAAATCGCCTAGCCACCAATGAGAAAAGAAGGGATGATAGAAAGTATCTTGACTATGTAGAAAAAACCATAGAGAAAGTCTTAGGCCTTGGAAATTTTGTGGCCTTTGATTGGAGCAGACATTTTGAATACAAGATAAGGACTAGGGCCTATGAAAGAGTTTAAACTAGTTTTTCCTGAAATAGACCAGTCCTATTCTTTAATTGATTTACAGAAAACAGCCAAAGGTAATGTAAAGCAGATTACAGGAAATATCGTCACAGTACTCCTTAATCCAAAATATTGTAAGGCTAAGAAAATATACGAAGGACAAATCTTTTATGATAAATTTACCAATGAGATTAAATTTCAAGGTAAGATTATAGGAGAAAAAGGCATAAATCTAAATCAAATTAGGCTATGGGATGACTCACTAAACAATAGGCTAGGACTTGAAATAGAAAAGCATTTTGGACTTAATTACAATGCCAATAAAATGTGGGATGCAGTTCGCTTTGTTGCCCATCAGTATGAAATAAGTCCACCTAAGCAGTATCTAAAAAGTTTAACTTGGAAGGGAGATAGAAATGCAATTAGTAAACTATTACCCACTTATCTAGGAGCTGAGAATACAAAACTTAATGCTTGGGTTATGGAGCATATGATTTTAGGTTTAATTAAAAGAGTCTTTGAACCAGGATCTAAGTTTGATGAGATGATGGTCTTAGTAGGTGGTCAAGGAATAGGTAAATCTACCTTTGCTAGATACTTGGCCATTAAAGATGATTGGTTTTGCACTATAGAAAATATTCAAGGTAAGGATGCTGTTATGAACTTAATGGGAAAGACTGTAGTAGAAATTGAAGAATTTGTAGCCTTAAGAAATGCAAAATCAGCTAATGAAGCAAAATCATTTTTATCTAAATTAAGCGATAGAATAAGAATCCCCTATGAAAAATTTTCAACAGATGTTCCTAGGACTTGTATTTTAATTGGTACTTTAAATGAAAGAACTTTTTTAAATGACCATACAGGAGAGAGAAGATATTTACCTG
>CAYLXY010000509.1:0-1696 GCA_964387405.1 uncultured Clostridiaceae bacterium | reverse complement strand
CGTCTATTTTATATTATATGTATTTGTATTGTTTTTATTCCATACTTCTTTTTAATTCTATTCTAAATTTTTCTATAATTCGTTTTTCCATTCTGGATATAGTCATTTGAGACACATCTAAATCCTTTGCTACTTCCATCTGTGTTTTGTTTTTAAAAAATCTATCTTTTAATACCTTTTTTTCAACTTCATTTAATTTTTCCATAGCTTTATTTAAAAAATCTTTATTTTCAATTTCTTCAAAACTTTTATCTTTTCTTCCAATAACATCTAATAATTGTATGTCTTTATTTTCTCCATCATTATCATATGTTAAATCTAAGGATCTGGAAGTATATACTTGACTGGCTTCCATGGCCTCTATTACTTCTTCTTCTGTACAGTTTAAATATTCAGCTACATCTTTTACCGTCGGTGTTCTTTGTAATTCCTGTTGAAGTATATTTTTAGTAACATTAATTCTTTTAGACAATTCTTGTATTCTTCTAGGAACCCTAATAGACCATCCTTTATCTCTAAAGTGTTTTTTTATTTCTCCAATAATAGTAGGTGTAGCAAAACTAGAAAATTCAAAACCTCTATCTACATCAAATCTTTCAATTGCATAAATTAATCCCAGTGAGGCAACCTGAAAAATATCTTCATATTCTATACCTTTATTTAAAAATTTTCTAGATAAAATCTCAGCAATATATAAATGTTTATTTATTAATTCATTTCTAACTTCAATGTCTCTAGTAATAGCATATTCTTTAAAAAGTTCCTTATCTGTTGATTTTTTGTGGGATTTGTTTTTATTCGAAACACGATCAGTTTTCTTAGCCTCTGTTGCAACTCTCATTAAGCATCATCCCCCAAATATTTTATCATTTTTATCATCATCCCTTTACCTTTTTCTGATATAACTTCTACATCATCCATAAGGGACTTTATAATAAAAATACCTAACCCTCCTTCGTTAAGTTCTTTTATATCTGGTTCTTTTATACTTTCTATTTGACAACCTTTTCCTTTATCATGGACTGAAATTGTTATTTTTTCTCCTGTTAAAACAAAGCTTATATCGTATTCTCCTTCATCACTACACCCATCTCCATGAGTAATTGCATTGGTACACGCTTCAGCAACTGCAACTTTAATATCTTCTATTTTTTCAATGTCAAATCCAATTCGACTAGCAATGGCAGCTACGGTTAATCTTACAACTCCCACATATTCAGGTTTATTTGGAATAGATAACCTAATTTCATCGTTTTGACTTAAATTCATTTTTCTTTGCTCCTTTTCACTAGATATTATTACCAAATCTTCACCCCTCGATAATAAATATTTTGTCCAACCCAGTAATTTTTAATAGTTTCATTATATTTGGCTTAATATTAGAAATAATCAGGTTCTTATCTTCTTCCTTTAATTTTTTTAATGTTCCTATTAGTACTCCTAACCCTGTACTATCTATATATTCTAATTTATTAGCATCTATTTTTATATTTTCTTTTTTTTCTTCAGTTATAGATGTTAAAACTTCTTTTAATTGTCTCACTGTATTTATATCTATTTCTCCTTCTAATTCTATAAGCCAGTAATTATTATTATAGTTGAAATCTTTTTTTATTTTTAGTGACATAGTATTTATCCCCCTTTTTTACTTGTATTAAACATATTAGTTCTTATTTATAGTTTTTATATTAATTGT
>CAYLXY010000508.1:0-1700 GCA_964387405.1 uncultured Clostridiaceae bacterium | reverse complement strand
CTGCTAAATATAATCCTAGAAAAGATTTAAAAGCAGGAGACCCAGAATATGAAAAACTAAAAAAGTCCATAGAGACCTTTGGATATGTGGAACCTATAATCTGGAATAAGAATACTGGAAATATAGTAGGAGGCCATCAAAGACTTAAGATATTAATAGAGCAGGGCCAACCTGAAGTAGATTGTGTGGTAGTTGATATGGATGAAAGTGAAGAGAAGGCACTTAATGTAGCCCTTAATAAAGTATCTGGAGACTGGGACCTCCCAAAGCTTGCAGATTTAATAGAACAACTTGATGCAGATATGTTTGATATCTCTCTTACTGGATTTGATATGGCAGAAGTAGAAGACTTATTCAGTCAGGTACACGATAAAGATATCGAAGATGATGACTTTGATGTTGATGGAGCTCTTGAAGAAGAATCCTTTGTGAGGCTTAATGATATATGGCTGCTTGGAAAACACAGACTTTTATGCGGAGATGCAACTGATAAAAATGATATGGATAAACTTATGGATGGGAAAAAGGCTAATCTATGCATAACAGATCCCCCATATAACTGTGACTACACAGGTGGTACAGGAATGAAAATACAAAATGATAACATGTCAGACAGTTCATTTAAGCAGTTTCTCTTAGATTCATTTAAAAATATATATGACAATTTGGTAGATGGAGGTGCTTTTTATTCATTTCACTCAGATGCAGAAAAGGTTAATTTCTTTAATGCAACTGTTGAAGCAGGATTTCATTATTCTACTACCTGCTTATGGGTAAAACAATCTCTAGTATTATCTCGTATGGATTACCACATGAGACATGAGCCTATAATCTATGCTTTTAAAAATACTGCAAAACATAAATGGTATGGAGGAAGAAAATTAACCACTGTTTGGGAATTCGACAGACCTACTAAGTCAAAGCTTCATCCGACTTCGAAACCATTAGATTTAATAGGATTTCCAATGAAGAACTCATCAATTGAAAACTCTATAGTCTTAGATCCTTTTGGTGGGAGTGGAAGTACTTTAATAGCTAGTGAGCAATTAAATAGAATTTGTTATATGTCAGAGTTAGATCCAAAGTATGCAGCTGTAATTATAAAGAGATATATAAATGAAGTTGGAACAGATGAAGAAGTTTATCTATTAAGAGATGGAGAAAAGATTCCATATAAAACAATAGAAAAACCTGAAGAGATACTCACATAAGCCTTGACTTAAGAGCCCTCCTGAGTGATATATGTAGTACCAAAACTACAGGAGGGATTGAAATGGATAGAAAAGAAAAAGTAAAAATATTAGAAGAACATTTTAGACTTCAATCAAAGTATTTAGGAGTACCAAGTTTTGCATATGAAATTGAAACAGAAGATGAAAGCTACACCATAGACAGGGAGGGGAGAATAATCTTAATGAGTGGAGAAGAAATAGAACTTGAAGAAATATTAGAATCAGAAGAAAGCTTAGAAGTGGAACTAGAAATACCAATGGATGGACATCAAGGAAACACACTAAGAAATATCTTAAACCTGATTTACAGTAAGCAGCCCTTAATTAAAAAAGCTTTAGAACTAGAAGATGACTTAGTAGAAGAGGATTTTATAAAACTACTCAAAGAAGAAAGGGTTAGAAGCATAGACAGTTTTGAAAAGGCATTAAATAAAATAGGATATAACGGCCACCCTGGAGTAGACTTTG
>CAYLXY010000507.1:0-1700 GCA_964387405.1 uncultured Clostridiaceae bacterium | reverse complement strand
GTTCTTGATCCTTTTTTGCATCTGTTTTAACTACTATTTTATTAAATAAACTCACTGTAGCTAATGGGCCCATGCCCCCTAGTATTCCTAATTTTTTACTCATAGCTATAGCTCCCTCCTTTTTTATACAAGCAAAGTCAACCTACTATATTATAGCATAGACTTTAAACAACCCAGGTAGAGTTTAAAGTCCACCTGGGTTTTAGATTCAATTTATATTATATTTATTTTTATTTTAAAATATAAACTTAGAATTATATACACTTGCAAAAGCTAAATTTAATTCTCAAGCTAAGCTTCGAGCTTAGATACAGAAAGATCTATTTCGCCTTCACTTGCTCCTACTACTAATGCTGCAGACATGTCTCCAACAACATTTATAGAAGTTCTGGCCATATCTAAAACTCTATCAATACCTGCTACTAGAGCAATTCCTTCTAATGGTAATCCTACAGAAGTAAGAACTATAGTCAACATAATTAGACCAGCTCCCGGCACCCCTGCAGTACCAATGGAACCCAAGGTAGCAGTAAGGATTATTGTGACTAACTGTGCCGCAGTTAAAGTAACTCCATAAGCTTGAGCTACAAATAGAACACAAACTCCTTGGTAAAGTGCTGTACCATCCATATTTATTGTAGCACCTAAAGGAAGCACAAAACTTGCTACTTTATCTGATATTTTAAATGTTTCTTTAGCAGCATTTATTGTTACAGGTAATGTGCCTGCACTACTACTAGTTGTAAATGCTGTAACTCCTGCTGGGGCAACACCTTTAAAAAATGTAAGAGGATTTATCTTAGCAAATATTTTTACAGCAGGTGCATATACAATTAATGCATGGACTATACAGCCTATATAAACAGCAGCAATAACCTTTAAAAATGGTAATAAAACTGAAGGACCATTTTCTGCAACTACTGGAGCCATAAGAGCAAAGACACCATAAGGTGCAAGTTCCATAATAAATTCTGTTATTTTATACATAATTTCTGCTAAACTATCGAAAAAATCAAGAAACGGCTTTCCTTTTTCTTTTGGTAAACTAGTTAAACCTATACCAAGAAACAGTGCAAAGGCTATGGTTTGTAACATGTTTCCTTCTACTAAACCTTTTAATGGATTTGCAGGTATAATATTGAGGAAAGTCTCTACAATTGATGGTGTCTCAACTATGGTTGCCTCAAGATTTACTGGAATATTTATTCCAGCTCCTGGCTGAAATATAGTTCCTAAAGATAAACCTATAATTATGGCTATTGATGTTGTTAGTAAAAAGTATAATATAGTTTTTCCACCTATTCTACCTAAAGTTTTTGCATCTCCTGAACTTGCTGCCCCTACTATTAAAGACGAAAATACAAGTGGAACGATGATCATTTTAATAAGATTTAAGAATAATACCCCTAGTGGTGCTACATAAGTTGACATTACTTGAGGATTTCCAGTAAAGAATAAACCAAGAGTAATACCAGCTATTAAACCTATAAAAATCTTTGTAGTTAATTTCAATTAAATTCCCTCCTTTTAAAATTATAAATATATCATCACAAATATAGTATGATTTTTTCTATTTTTATATTATAACATAAAAGATTAAATCTGAACACTAATAAAACAGACACAAAGTAGAGCGAACATAGTTCAATTCGCTCTACTTTGATTTATTTAAATAACTTAACAGCCCCAGAGCCCCTTCC
>CAYLXY010000506.1:0-1705 GCA_964387405.1 uncultured Clostridiaceae bacterium | reverse complement strand
ATGAGCATGCCTATATTCTGCCCGGTCTTGGCGACGCCGGCGACAGAATGTTTGGGACATAGAGCTTATTGTCTCGGGATTTCCTCAAAATCACCGCCACCTTTAACAAAAACCCGTCCCGTATAGACAATGGCTGGTGTGTTTCGCTCATCCCAATATTTTATTAACAGTTCATACTTCCCATCTTGCAATGCGATGGTTGAAAAACTGCCTGTATACCCTAAACCTTCCGATGTGACATTTTGAGCTTCAAAATATTCCGCAATATTGGGCATACTAAAAGTCTTTGCTGCAATTTCATGAGCATAACCATCAGTTTTTAGAATAAAAGAAATGTTTCTTTCTAAGGATGTGGGGAATGTTCTATCAAAAGCCCATCCGTTGAAATAGACTAAATCAAGGATCCCTACTGGAGCGTTGATATTATCAATACTCCATGCGATATCTTGAGAAAAATTCTTGGTTTCAATTTGGACTTTTGATAAGCTATAACCTGTCAACATGAGAATAAGGCGTGTTGAAAACAGCAACAAAACAATTCCAATTAGGATAAAAACAATTAGCCCTTTTAAACGCGGTTTCATTATCCTACCTGGCTTCCTCTATCAACCCCAAATTCAATGAGAAAAGGTTATCCAAGATTGTTCTCAGCACATTGATGCCCGAATAACCGTCAAAATCCATCTGTTCACCAAAGTAATAGACTGCTTGAAGAATATTCCGCATGTAATATTCTTCAAGCACTTTATCCTCCGCCTCGATGCCATGGTATTTTCTTTGCATTTCTGGCAATCTAAACCCGTGGTCTGAAAGCAAAATAATGCACGATTCAGGATCATTAGCTAAAATCTTATTCACCAATTCAAGAATCAGTTTACTGGAATATTTTAGCTGCCCCAAATAGATATTGGTGTCATCCCAATTCATCTGGTCATTTTCATCGACCTTATTCCCATGTTCATCCACAAACCATGGGAGATGAGGGAAACTCAAGTAAGCAAAGGTGAATAAACCAGACTCTTGAAGCTGGCTTGATTCCGCGCCGTATTGGAACATGCCAAAAACTTCTTGCATCCGATTTCCAACGATAGTCTTCAATAAAGGATAATAGGCAGAGCGGTCAATCATCAAAGACATGAGAGACTCCGAACGCTGAAAATCACTGGTGGGATTAAATGCGTATTTAAAGTAAGAGCCGGGTGTGCTGATAAACTTTTGGTCATTGATCAAGTTAATGTCATAACCCAGATCATGCAATGTGTTGAAAAGTGCAGGAGACTTCATCATCTGATCTTTGGCTTGATCAGTGCTTTCCTCAACAACTGTATCCAAATTCATCAAATTTGGGATTTCAATTCTGGTAGAGATAGTGTAACTGCGACTTCCTTTAGATACATTGAAGCCCAGTTGGCTAAGATCATCATAAAATTCTTGATTGTCAAAACCGGTATATCTCTCTAAACTTTCATGTCCCGCGTACTCGTCAAAGATGAACAAGTAAATATTTGGCAAATGATCCTGAGTGTTGTCAGTTTTATGGCCTGGTATGCTTCCTTGAGTGGCAACTGAATCCATTTTTTGTTTCAACTGTCTTTTTTCTTGTATTTTGCTCACAACACTCGGCGTGATATTGACAAGCAATAAGATAAATATGACTGCTCCAAAAATAAGGCACAATTTTCTGGCGACATCCTCTTTAACAAAA
>CAYLXY010000505.1:0-1712 GCA_964387405.1 uncultured Clostridiaceae bacterium | reverse complement strand
AAGTATTTTAAACTTTTTCACTAAAATCTATTGACTTTAATTAGCTGGTCTTTTAATAATTTTATTAAGTATTTTGTTTAATATTACCATTCTATCATTATATAATAACAAAAGTATTAAATGTTAATTAAACCTAATGTATATAATGTAGTCACAATAATTATTGTGACTACATTAGTACCTCCCACTAACTCAAGTATACCCGATAATATGAATGTTAATAATAAAGTTTACATACAAAAATCTTCCTATCAAAAGATAAGAAGATTTTTGTATGTTTTTATTATATTATTATCTTCCAGTGTCTATAATATTTTGTATAAGAGCTTGGCATCTACCACAGTCTTCTTCAGTTCCTGCTTTTGTAAGTATTCCAACCTTTTCTACAGTATCAGCGCCACCTTTTATAGCATCAAGTACAGTCTTTAAGGAAACCTCCTTACAGCCACATACTGAGCTAAGTATACCTTCTAGTTCAGCTTCACAACCCTCACAAGTATTACATACTCCTGCTATTTCTATTATTTCATCTATGGTTCTAGCTCCTTGAACCATTGCTTTTCTTATAGTTGAGTAGTATACATTATTTGTATTACATATTATTCTATCTTCTGCCATTGTCCATTCTCCTTTATATACTAATTATTTTATTACAATTTCATATTATAGCATATAAATTAAGAATAGACGAGCCCGTGGCTTAACTTGTCATCTTATACATTGATTGGGCAATACTCATAGCTCTCTTTATATCTATCCTACGGGGTATTTTTAGTAAACCTTGTAAGTACCCCCCCCGAGCTTTTTCCCTTAATAAGGTTATCTCTTCTATCTTTACTTCATTTAATTTTGATTTTTATAACTTCTAATTTAACTCGAGTCTTTCCTTTGCAATCTTTATAATTTCAATATCTGAAAAGTCCTCCCCGTCTAAATAAAATACTTCTTTACCATTTCTTAAAACTATTTCTGTTTTTTCATAGTTTAAAAAGTAAGCTTCATCTGCATTCCATAGCTTATCTTTATCTTCTGTTATGGATCTTTCATTTATTATCTCCTTAGCAGCCTTTAAAGCTTCTTTTTTATCTTTATCCTTTAAATTATCCAAATCTTCCTTAGTTAATCCAGCTCTCAATAGATAATCATCATAAATTCCTTCTTTGAAATATAATTCTATTTCCCTTGAATATCTACCTATAAAAGCATTTCTAGCTTGGTTTTTATATCTGTTAACTAGATTGCTGGCCAAGCCTTCAGTTAAAGCTTTAGAGTATTCGGTTCTTAAATATCCTGATTTTCCAGCATAAGATCTATATTCGTAGGACTCTGGAATTAATATATATGTTCTAATGTTGAAAATTCTTCTTTGCTTTTTCTAGTAAATACTGTTTCTATTTCGTGAGGAGCCTAGCGACGAAGGATCTTTGTTTTGACCCTAAGATTCCTCGTTGTACTCGGAGTGACAAGATCGCTAACGACGTGCTTTTGTACAACTATGCAATAGTGTCATTGGTTTCTTCTTCAAACATATTCCTTAACCCATATATCATAATCATTAAATAAATATTTAAAATAACTCCAATAATAGCTGCAATGGTTGAATAAGTGTTTAAATTCAAAATTAGGCTCACATTTAAAAGTAGAATGTTTAATATAGAAAACATAGTATAACCTCTTAATTTACTAATATAATTTTCCGCTAAATCATCATA
>CAYLXY010000504.1:0-1716 GCA_964387405.1 uncultured Clostridiaceae bacterium | reverse complement strand
TTATCATCTTTATATGCTCCAAACATCTCCATGTATTGATCATTAGTTAAGTCTTTGGTGTTAGAATATAAATAGTACAAGTTAAAAGTGAATAATTCCAAAAAATAAAGTATAATAAATTTACAGAAAGATGGAGGGATTTTCATGAGTAAACAATTTACTAAAGAATTCAAAGAAGATGCTGTTAGATATCATCAGGAACATAAAGACCTTGGCTATGAAGTATGTGCAAAGAATTTAGGTATAAGTAGGACAGCATTATGTACATGGGTTAAAAATGCAAAAAATAATAATGGCGAAGTATCTACAAGGGGATCTGGTAATTATCAAAGTGATGAAGCTAAAGAAAATGCTAGATTGCGCAAAGAATTAAGAGATGCAAAGGATGCACTAGAAATATTAAAAAAAGCAATCAGCATTCTGGGAGACTAACAGAGGCCCTATTCATTGAAGTATCTAAAAAAGATGATGAACTAAATGAAGAAGGTACACGCCGACTCAATGTTAGCGGGGTGCTGAGGATATTAGGCGTTTCAAGGAGTGGGTATAATTCTTTTAAAAAAAGGCTACCATCCGATAGAAGTAAAAGAAAAGAAAAAATTAAGGTTAAGGTTAGGGAGATATATGATAGGTCACATCAAAATTATGGTGCTCCTAAAATTAGAGAAATTCTAATTCAGAATGGAGAAACTATAGCAGAAAAAACGGTGGGAAACTACATGCGTGAAATGGGAATAAAAGCACAATATATAAAGCCATACACAGTAACAACCATAGATTCAAATTTTAACGAGGAGTTAGTGAATATATTAAATGAAAATTTTAATCCTGAGGAACCGAATGCAGTATGGTGCTCAGATATTACTTATATATGGACATATGAAGGATTTGTATATTTAACATGTATAATGGATTTATTTTCTAGAAAAATTATATCATGGGTACTTAGTAAAACACTAGAAGCAAAATGGGTTGTAGAGGCTATTAACAAAGCAAAAGTAGCAAGAAATATAACAAGGCCATTGGTTATGCATAGTGACAGAGGAATTCAGTATACATGTACAGCTTATCAACAAGCAACAGAAGGATTTATAAATAGTTATTCAAAGAAGGCATATCCATGGGATAATGCATGCATAGAATCATTTCATGCACTTATAAAAAGAGAATGGATAAATAGATTTAAAATATTAGATTATAACCATGCTTATAGATTGGTATTTAGCTATATAGATGCATTTTATAATACAGTGAGGGTACATAGCCATTGTGGCTATTTATCCCCTAACCAATATGAAGAAAAGTATAAAGATGAATTAGAAAAATTATATAAAGAAGCTAGTTAATTCTAAATAGCTTGCTTTAGATTTTAAGCCAGAGGGTATATACTAGCCACCCGATAGGGCTTGCCATTGATAAGCCAATAAGGAAATGCTACAATATTTCATCACGAAGGCAGAAATATAGCTTGCTTTGAGTTTATCGCCTTCGGGTGATGACAGATAAGCATTTACGTTTGGATTGTCAATGGTTGCGGTGATTAATAGAAGACCTTGGTTTTTACCAAGTTATTGGAATAGTTGTCTTAGGAAAATCTAGTAATAAATAAATAAATTTTAAAAGTTCGCATTTAATTTGTACTTTTTCTTGACATAGTACCAAATTTCAGAAATCCCTATGTTGAGTTTTTGCAAGAGAAGTACATTATCTTTATCT
>CAYLXY010000503.1:0-1740 GCA_964387405.1 uncultured Clostridiaceae bacterium | reverse complement strand
CAGGCTAAATTCTAAAAAAGAACCTTGGACTATTAATAGTTTAGCTTTAAAAGCGGTGGATGTTTTGTTAGAAGATAAGGATTATATGCATAATACTGAAAAATGGTATGAGGAAGAAAAAAATTTTTTACTAAAAAGTTTAAATTCTATTAATAATATAGAAGTCTTCCCAAGTGAAGGAAATTTTTTCCTATGTAAATTAAAAAATATTTCATCTAAAGAATTAAAAGAAGCTTTGCTAAAAGAAAATATATATATTAGAACCTGTGAAGATTTTAAAGGATTGAATGAGAAGTTTATACGCCTTGCTGTAAGAAGTAGAGTAGACAATGAAAAATTACTAGATAGTTTAAAAAACTTAATAGTGTAATATAACATTATTGCACGAACTACTTTAGATGAGAGTAGAGATAAAGAAAAGAGTGAATAAGAATGAATCCTTTAATATTGATTACAGGAGGAGCAAGAAGTGGCAAAAGTACATTAGCAGAAAAAAAAGCAAGTGAGCTTGGAAAAAATATAGTTTATATTGGAACTGCAATAGCTTTTGATGAAGGAATGAAGGATAGAATTGAAAAACACAGACTAGACAGACCTAAAAGCTGGAAAACTATAGAAAAACACAAGGATTTTATAAATATTGTAGAAGATGATAGGTTTAACATCAGTGATTTAATACTTTTAGATTGTCTAACTTTAATGGTAACAAATTTAATGTTAGACAGTAATTTAGACTTTGATAACTGCTCAATGGAAGAAATAAATCAATTGGAAAAAAATATATTTAAAGAAGTAGAAGAATTACTAAATGTAATAGTATCAAGCAAAAAAACAGCTATTATAGTTACTAATGAAGTAGGTATGGGTCTGGTCCCAGCTTATAGAATGGGAAATATATTTAGAGATATTGCAGGACGGATTAATCAATACATAGCTAATAGAGCCGATCAAGTATATTTTACAGTTAGTGGAATAGAGATGAAAATAAAATAAAATCATATTATAAACCAAGGTTTGTGGATAAAGTGAGGAAATTATGAAAAGTTTGTTATTGATGCTTACATTTTTTACAAGGATTCCTGTTTACTATCCCTATGACTATGATGAAAGGGATTTTGTAAAGGGAATAAAATTACTACCAATTATAGGATTAATAATTGGTGTATTTTTATATATTCCAAGCCTATTAGAAGTATATGTTAATAGATCTATTTTAATAATAATTATTTGGAGCATATATTTATTTATAACAGGAGGCCTACATATTGACGGTTTAGCAGATACATTTGATGGTATATTTACCTATGGCAAAAAGGAAGAAATGCTAAAAGTTATGAGAGATAGTAGATTAGGAGCTTTTGGGGCTTTAAGTATAATTTGGTTATTAATATTAAACTTATGCTTATTATATTATACAGAAAACAAATTATTAATAATGATACCTGTAGTGGGCAGAGCATCAGCTTTACTTGCTGCAGGTATTAGTAAATATCCACGAGAAAAAGGTATGGGCTTAGCTTTTGTAAATAGTTGCGGAATTAAGGAAGTCCTAATAGGTCTTTTATTTTCGATTATTTTAGGAATCCTATTCGTAGATATTGTAACTATAATTCCTATACTAATAACATTTATTACAGTTATTATTTTGACTAAATATATAGGAAATAAAATTGGAGGAATGACAGGAGATACAATAGGAGCAATTATTGAAATATCTCAGAGTCTATTTATATTTTTTTG
>CAYLXY010000502.1:0-1743 GCA_964387405.1 uncultured Clostridiaceae bacterium | reverse complement strand
AATTTACAGTATATTTATCTAATGTATTATTCAAATCAATATATTCAATATCAGTCGATAGTATTTTATTTATATTTTCCTTTAAATGTGGGAGAAGCTCTTCTATCTGCTTATCCTTCATGTTATCCATATTTGAAGCTAAATATGCTACTATTTCTTTATGTTCTGTTACTAAAAAGTCCTCTATTAAAATGTCTTTTAATATATATTGTATTGTTCTATTATCATTGAGCATAAATTTAATCAATTGTTTTTCTGCAATAATGTGACCTTTTTGCTCAACTAATGGTATCATTTCTATATAATTATTGTTTTTCCAATATTGTGTCTTATATTTAAAGTTATTCCTATAAACAGATGTGTTTTTAGTTTTACCTATTACTTCTAATTTAATAGATTCTTTTGAAATACCTGTTTCATTTGCAACTTTTTCAATATAAGCTTCTTTTTCTATAGGACTTTTTATATCTTTTATAATGTTTGATATTTCTTTTGCAAGTTTAACTCTATTCTCTATAGTATCTCCAGAATATTTGTTTTTTGCTAAAAATATTTTATAATCTATTAGACTCTTTGCTTCATTAATTTGTTCCCGAAATTTATCTTTACCATGAAGTTTTACAAAATCATCTGGATCTTTGTTGTCTGGTAGTACCATTATTCTAAATTTACAAGCTATTTCATTTAATACTTTTAAGCTTCTAATAGTTGCTTTCGTTCCTGCTTCATCGCCATCAAAACAAATTATAATTTCATCGCAATATTTTTTGAGTAATTGACCTTGATACTTAGTTAGGGATGTACCTAAAGAGGCTACTGAGTTTTTGAAGCCTGCCTGATGCAAAGCTAAAACATCCATATACCCTTCGACTAGTATTATTTGTCTATTACTAATATTTTTTCGAGCAAAATTTAAACCATAAAGTATATTGCTTTTATTAAATATTTTTGTTTCTGGCGAATTTAAGTATTTAGGCATAGTATCATCCATAACCCTCCCGCCAAATCCTACTACATCCCCTCTTACATTAAATATAGGAAACATTATTCTATTACGAAAATAATCATAATATCCATCGGATTTGTTGGGGCGTATTAGTCCACAATTTTGAATATCAGGTAAATGATATCCCTCCTTTTGTAAGTGCAATATCAAATTATCCCAACTATTAATAGAGTAACCTAATCCAAAACTTGATAATGTTTTAGAAGTAATTCCTCTATTTAATAAATATTTTAAAGCTGGATTCGATTGTTTAGTCAAGTTATTATAAAAGTATAATCCTGCCTTCCTGTTAATTTCATAGTAAAGTTTTTTTTCTTTGATTTCCTTTTTAACTTCCTCTGAAAATTCTGTTCTGTCAATTTCTATATTAGCTCTATTTGCTAATAGATTTATAGACTCTATAAAATCTAGGTTCTCCATTTTCATAATAAAGCTAATTACATCTCCACCTTCACCACAACCAAAACATTTATACATTTGTTTTTCTTGATTAATAACAAAGGAAGGTGTGTTTTCTTTATGAAAAGGACATAATGCTTTATGAGAAGAACCTGATGTTTTAACTTGTATATATTGAGAAATTACATCTAATATTTCATTAGAATCTTTTACTTCATTAATCAACTCTTCAGGAAAAAAATTCTCCATTATAATCACCTATTAGTATTTATGCTGTATATTTTTCTTTTCTTATAGTTTACCTATACGTCTCTATATACACGCACTTTATTTTATTC
>CAYLXY010000501.1:0-1746 GCA_964387405.1 uncultured Clostridiaceae bacterium | reverse complement strand
ATAACACAAAAAATATAAAAAGATATAATAAAGAGGATTCTATAATTTGTTAGTTTGATTAATGAATTAGTAAGAAGGAGTTATTTTAAAGGGGGTAAGATTGTGGACATAAGAGAAGCCATTGAAAGTATATGGCAAAACAGAAAATATGTTACAGATGATCCTAAAACGGCACTAAGCCATTTAAACGAGGAAGTCGCAGAATCATTGAAAGCTTTAATGAAAGAAGATATAGGCAAAGCAAAGCGTGAACTTCAAGATGCTATGTCTTGTTTATTTATTGCAATGAAGGTTATGGATTTAGATCCTATTGAAGCTATTAATAGTCAGATAAAGCAAATGCAAAAAAGAAATGAAAAAACAATGATTTTTAAAGATGACAAAGTTGAAATATATGTTGACGGTAGTTTAAAAGGTGGATGGTCTATATGGGATAAAGAAGATATAAGAGAAGCAGAAAAGATCGCTAAAGAATTTGGTTGTGAAATAAAATATGAATAATTTAACTGTTCTACTAAAAAAGATAAGTAAATTGTACTTATCTTTTTTTAGTAGAATTAATAATATTTTAATGTAAATACTAGTAATGTTTAATAAAATTATTCTTGGAGTGAAGCTTATGTATAAAAAAGGAATGTGTATAGTATTAATTTGTATTAGTATGATGCTTACTGTATCTTATGGAAATCAAGAAAAAAAACAGCTAGAAGTAGAAGGACAATCTACCATTGTTATGGATGTAGAAACAGGCCGGGTCATCTATGAAAAAGATATATATATAAAACTTCCTATGGCTAGCACTACTAAAATTATGACAGCATTGTTAGCAATAGAAAATATTTCTTTAGATAAAAAGATTAAAGTAAATCCAAAAGCTGAAGGAATAGAAGGATCTTCAATATATTTAAAAGCAAATGAGGAAGTTTGGGCAAAAGATTTAATATATGGATTAATGCTAAGGTCAGGAAATGATTCAGCTATAGCAATTGCATATGAAATATCCGGATCCATTGAGGAATTTGCAAAACTAATGAATAAGAAAGCAAAAGAAATAGGTGCAAAAAATACAAACTTTATAAATCCTCATGGTTTACATGATGAAAATCATTATACAACTGCCCATGATTTAGCCTTGATTACAAGGGAGGCACTTAAAAATCCAGTCTTTAAAGAAGTAGTAAAGACAAAGTATTGGATGGCTGATAGAGATAACTATAAGCACTTTTCAAATAAAAATAAGATTCTCGACATGTGTGAAGGTGGCGATGGAGTAAAAACCGGATATACAATGAAGTCTGGTAGATGCTTAGTAGCATCTGCAAGTCGGAATAATATGCAATTAATTGCTGTAACATTAAATGATTATGATTGGTTCAACACTACTAATAAACTATTAAATGAAAGTTTTAATTTATATAAACCTTATAATTTATTTGTAGAAGGACAAAAGATTAGTAAAATTAAAGTTTCTGGTGGAAAAAGTGATGAAATTTTTTTAAATTCATTTAAAAGTTCTACTATTCCATTGATGGAAGGAGAAGAAGAAAAACTTTTAACAGTTATTGATACACCTAAAATTCTATATGCGCGCATAGAAAAAGGACAGAATATAGGCAAAATGACTACTTATCTAAATGGAAAAATACTTAATACAACATATCTTATTGCTAATGAATCTATAGATAAAAAAGGTTTTATAGATAAAAAAACCAATCTAAGCGATTGGTTTTCTTTTATTAAGGTTTT
>CAYLXY010000500.1:0-1757 GCA_964387405.1 uncultured Clostridiaceae bacterium | reverse complement strand
AATAATATTAATACACTTGAAATTATTTTCTTCATTGCTTGCCTCCCCTTTGATAATAACTTACAGTATTTGCATTTTTATGTATTCACTTAATAGCGTATAAATTCTCAATAAACTACATGCCTTACTATAGTTATATCACTTTACAAAATCTTATGTCAACGAATATAGGAATTTGTAATTAATATGTAATATAATTAGAGTCTTTAGTAAACATAGGAGAATAAAATTATATTTTTAACCTAAAAAAATAATGAAGAATCTTATAGTTAAATAACTTCAAAATTCTTCATTTCCTGATCTATTAACTTTTAAATGCCTTGTATAATTCATCAACATCTGGAGAATTCAATTGGTGCTTTTCTCCATTTTTTATAACTATACGATCTTTGTCTATTATTCTTCCAACCTCTTTTATATCTATTCCTTCTTTACTAAAAGCCTCTATAATTAAATCCCTATTATCCTCAGAAGTTGTCATAACCATAACTCCACTAGATATTAATCTCATAGGATCTATGGAAAATAATTTAGATATTTCAATAGTTTCTTGCCTTATACTTATATTATCTTCATAGATTTCTATACCTACATCCGATGCCTCTGCTAATTCCCATAAGGCACCTAAAATACCACCTTCAGTGGCATCATGCATACTATGAACTCCTATCTTACCTGCTAATACACCTTCTTTAACTACACTTATATCTTTAATAAAATTTTGTGCACTTTTTATTGTCTTATAGCTGATTTTATCCTTTAGTTGTTCTTCTAAATCTCTAGCTATTATAGATACCCCTTCTAGTCCTGCATGTTTAGTCATAAAAACCACATCTCCAACTTTAGCACCTTTAGTTAATATTAATTTACTTTTAAGTTGTTTTCCCATGGCTGTACTACTAATTATCATTCTATTAACACTATTAGTAATCTCTGTATGACCACCAATTATTTCTACATTAATAGAAGCTGCTGCTTTATTGGCTTCCGCCATAACATAGCCTAAGTCTTCTTTACTTGTATTAGGTGGTGCCATAATAGTAAGCATCAATCCAAGAGGCTCTACACCACTTGACGCTATGTCATTGCAAGAAATATGCACTGCCAAACTACCAATATCTTTAATGGCTCCGGTAATTGGGTCTGTACTCATTACACAAACATATTCTCCAAAATCTACTACAGCGCAGTCTTCTCCTACACTGGGTCTAACTAATACTTCAGGCCGCCTATGTTTTATATTAGAAAAAATTACATCTTTCAATACTTCTGTAGGTACTTTACCTATTTTCATCTTGCTCCTCCTAACTATACTTCTTTGCACAAAAATATTATATCACAAAACATCTTTTCCTTTAAATAATTTAAAGGGGAAAGACAACATATTAAATATTAAATAACAATAATTACATAACATTTTTAAACTTATTTTACACAAAGTATACAATAGGAGGTGGTTTTTGTGACGATAATCCAATGTATTAGTCCTTGTATATATGAAAGGGAAGGTGAATGCACTTTGACCCATGTAAGCTCAGTATCAAATCCACCAGAAAATGGCTGTGCCTATTTTAGGGATAAGTCTGATGATAAGAAGGAGGATAAGATAGAAAAGCACAAAATTACTTATTATTAGTATTATTTCTATCTACTATATTTAAATATGAAATAAGTGAATTGTAATAATAGAATGAATTATAGCTAATCAGTAAAACACTGCTGATTAGCTATGTTTAATTTTTCTATAATAAAATTTT
>CAYLXY010000499.1:0-1757 GCA_964387405.1 uncultured Clostridiaceae bacterium | reverse complement strand
AATTTGGCTCATATTTATTTTATTTTCTTTTTACACCATTATACGGACTTAATCATATCGTCAGCAGGTTTAGAACGCAATAGTATAAATTCAATTAACAATGCCATAGGTATTATAAAAATAGCTGTTAATAGAAGTCGTGTTCCGGCAAATTTCAATCCTAAAAAACTAATCTCCATCATAACATGCGGAATTTTAAGTGCCGCCCAAGAACTAAGGAAAATGATTATATTTCTATAAGAAGCACCTCTTTCTATTAAAGATGCTCCCACCGGAAAAGCTGCATATAGCGGCCCCGCCGGAAGAGTGCCCAAAGCCATGGATATAAGCATTCCTTTTATTCCGGATTCTTGTCCAAGCCATTTATCAATTTTTTCTCTTGATACCCATGCTTCTATTAGGCCTATTACAATAAATACCGGTGGCAGTACCATTAACATTTCTTTTCCAAAGCTCAGTATGACACCAATAGAGTTGTCAGCAATACTAGGCGAAAAAATCTTTAGCAGTATAAGTATCAGTAAAATTATAATTTGAAATTTATATTTTTTGATTATCATCTTCATAACAATACCCCCAATAACCATGCTAATAGTAAAGCTATTATAAAGCTTAATGAGTTGCGTAATATAGTAAATTTTTTGCCGAAAGCTTTAACTTCAACAGGTATATTAGCCAATCCTATCAAGACAGATGTTGAAATAAATGCTGTAACAGTCGAAACTGAGGCTCCTGCATGAAGCAAAGTACCTGCCAGCGGAAATGCCATAACAGCTGGAATTAAAACAGTTCCGCCGAGTATTGCCGCAATGAGAGTTCCTAATATCCCTGTACTTTCACCAAGAATTCTTGATATAGTTTCAACAGAAATGATACCTAAAGTTATTCCTACAAAACCAACTAAGATTAGAAGCCCTGGTGCTATATTCTTAAATGATTTTACAGCAACCATAAGTGCCTTTTTTGTCTTCTCTTTGCTTTTAACAAAGGATATTAAAAGCAAAATGCCCACTATTGAATATGTAGCAATATTCATAGTATTCATAACATTCTCCTTCCCAATATGAATTTTTATTTTCTCATTTTATATGACATTACTTTATTGATTTACGATTTGTTCGTATTTGTTAATTAATTTACTGATTTTCTTTTTTCTTAATTTTAAAAACTCAACCCAGTTTTCTAATTCATGTTTTCCGGAGTCAGTAATATTATAAACTCTTTTTTTGGGACCTTGATCCCCTTGTTCCCATGAAGATACAACAAGTTTATCTTCTTCCATTCTTCTAAGAGTTTTGTAAAGTGTACTAATGTTTATATTTTCCCCAGTAAACCCGAAATAGTGTAATTGTTCGATAAGTCCATAACCATGTCCGGATTCTTTATATAAAAGTACCAATAAACATACTTCCATAAATCCTTGCATCTTTTGATAGTTTTTTTCACACAACTTAGAATATTTCTCTCCCATATCTATGCCTCCATCAATTAGCATAAGTATATATTAACCATATATATTCCTTATGACTATATTCTTAATGACCATAGTTTAATATAAATAGATATTAATGTCAAGCACAAAATAACATTCTATTACCAAAGCCTGTCTTTTCATTGACCGTTTTTCCACTATTCGTAGAACCAAAGAAAAAACTATAGGTAGAGCCAAATAAAGAGTTTTTAGGTTCAGCTCTTGATTTAAATGAGTATTGCCTTTAAATTAGACCAGCAGTGCACACTTTTAGACCACCCAGTGC
>CAYLXY010000498.1:0-1761 GCA_964387405.1 uncultured Clostridiaceae bacterium | reverse complement strand
TCTTCAAAAATATGCGAATATAAGACTAAATATAATAATTTTAGTTTTGAAAACAACTTTAATACTTTCGAGATATCCGATGACATAGACTATATTAGACTTGGATATGGTATTGATATTGAAATAGAGGCAAATTATTGTTTATGGTCAGCTAAAACTTTTAAATGGCAGGAGTGTACTTCTTCTGAAATTTACAGTAATAAATGCGAAACAGATTTTAGTATAGTTGAATTTAATTTTATTAAGTTTAATCATGTAAATAGTACTTCTACAGGGGATTTTACAGTAAAAAAAGTTAATGGTATTTATGAATTATTTCATCGGACTACAAATGTAGAGCAAAGAATCACCAAAACAAGTGGATATACAAGAGACAACCAATATGTTAATGGAGATGATTTTTCTTTCTATGTAAATAGGAATAAGGTGTTTTTTTACTTTGTTTCTACATGTGGTGATTTCTGTTATGGTCCATATTTTATTGTAAATCTAGATGGAACTAATCAAAGATTTTTACACCATACGGGAATGAATATGACTTATCATGCTTGGGATTATAATGGTGACCTAATAACACTTTCTACTGGGTACGAAAGTTCAAATATTGTTAATGTTTTATGTCTCTTTTATGGAGACGAGAATAATAAAAAAGAACTTGTAGCGAATGTTGATATGTTTCGGTCAATTAAATGTAATTCGTCTGATACTATACTTTATTCTAATGATAAACTTAAACAACTAATAGAATTTAAATCTACCTTTTTCGATGAATATCTTAATATGATAACTTCGTTAAAAATAGATTCTTTGAATGATTGTCATTCTTATTCTGTTTTATTTTCTGAAATCGCCCATTTTTACGATAACTTTAAAAACAAATCTGATTATAATATTTCAGATAAGTTATTTTATGAAAAATTGGTAGAAGAATTGATTAGACAAACATCTTACTTCTCAACCAATTCATGTTATGCATTAGATAGCATATTATCTCAATATGACTTATGTATAGATAGTGAAAAAAACTTGTATAAAACAATTAAAATAGGAGAACAAGTTTGGTTTGCCGAAAATTTAAAATATTTACCTTTTATAAACAATAATTCTGAATTGACCTCAAACAATACTCCTTATTATTGTACTTATGACAATGAAACGGACATATCTAAAGCAAAAAAAACTAAAACTTTCATGACATACGGAGCTCTATACAACTGGCCTGCTGCAAAGAATGCTTGTCCTAACGGTTGGCATCTACCATCAGATATAGAATGGCAAATCTTAGAAAAACATTTTGGAATGGAAGTTTCCGTAATTAACAGTTTTGGACTAAGAGGCTCAAATGAAGGAAGTAAATTAGCTGGAATAAGCGACAATAAATATGGTATAATTATTCCTGATGGAGCTTTTATGAATGTAGGAAATTGGCAAGTTGGTAATCTTATAAAAGATACATGTTTTAATCTCTCTGGATTTAACGCGTTACCTGCTGGAAGTCCTGAAATTGGTGGACCCTTTTGGAGTCAGTCTCTATATGCTGGATTTTGGACTAGTACAGAAGATCCTGATGGTGCTATAAGACGTGGAATATATAGTCATTCAACACAAATTGAAAGAGTTGGCTGGTCCAAAAGTAGTTATTTAAGTGTAAGATGCGTAAAAGATAAATGAAAAAGCAAATATTCTGACGAATAACTTCTCCACTTTTTGCTATTTAATTAAACTTGATAATTGTGTGAAGTTTGAGTTTAGTGGTAATTT
>CAYLXY010000497.1:0-1763 GCA_964387405.1 uncultured Clostridiaceae bacterium | reverse complement strand
AAAAGCAATTTGTATTATTTTAAGTTAAACTAAAGTTCTGTGAATAATTCAGGTTAAATATATGTTAGGAATTAATTGGAATATTTGCTTTTATTCTATTATACAGCATTGAAATATATAATTCATCATATTTCTATAATTAATAAACAATTTAAAAAAGCCAGTCAAGATTAAAACTTCAAATCCCAACCGGCTCCCCTTAATAGCCACTATTCGATTACACACTCAACCTCTATCCCATCCAGGAAACTTACAACTACCTTTTCATCCTCAAACACCGTCATTTTCTCAATCATCTTAAAGTACAAATCTATATCAAATTCTTCAATTGACTCTCTATCTTCTATAATTCCAATAAACTCCCTAGCCTTAAATCTCCTAAGGTCATCTCCATTTTCAGCTTTCCACTTCTCTATAAAATGCTCTTTGTTTTCTACCAAGACGTTGAGGCTACTTATAAATGCTTTAAACAATACTTCTTCATCAATATGCTTATTTTTACACCCTACTCTTCCTTTCTTTTCATATTTCCTATTACACTGCCATACCCTTCTCTTTAAGTTCTCATCTGTGGAGTTCCAAGTCTTTCTTCCAAATGCACTCCCACAGTTTCCACATATAACTCTTCCTGAAAATGGGTTGTCTTCTACTTTCACAAAATCTAGTTGCCCTACCCCATTGCTCTCCATATAGTCTTTTCTTCTCTGCATCTCAAGCTGTACTGCTTCCCACATTTCCTTATCTATAATAGCTGGGTGGCTTTTTTCTACATAATACATTGGAACTTCCCCATTATTTACTGCCCTTTCTTTTGTTAGGAAATCTACTGTGTAGGTCTTTTGGAGAAGTGCATCTCCTTTATACTTTTCATTCTGAAGCATTTTGTTAAGACTGCTTCCATACCACTTAGGTTTTCCACTCCAATTAGGTATTCCTTCTTCTTCAAGTTCTTTTGCTATTCTATTAGCACCTTTTCCATCAAGGTAGTCTTTATAGATTCTTTTTATTATCTTTGCTTCATCTTTATTTATGATAAGTTCCCCATCTTCATCCTTATCGTAGCCTAAGAACTTCTTATGGTTAACTCTAACCTTTCCTTGTTCAAACTGCCTTCTTATTCCCCAAGTACAGTTCTCACTAATGGACCTACTTTCATCCTGTGCTAGGCTTGCTAATATCGTTATTAATACTTCTCCTTTAGAATCTAATGTGTTTATGTTCTCTTTTTCAAAAATTACCCCAACTCCTAATTCCTTAAGTTCTCTAACATAGTTCAAGCAATCTAGTGTATTTCTGGCAAATCTAGATATTGATTTAGTTATTATCATATCTATTTTCTTAGCTTTACAATCTTTTATCATCTTATTAAACTGTTCTCTTTTCTTTGTGTTAGTTCCTGATATACCTTCATCTGCATATATTCCGCCCATTTCATAATCAGGATGGTTTTCAATATAATTTGTATAGTAATTTACTTGTGCCTCATAACTTGATAACTGTTCTATTTGATCTGTTGACACTCTGCAGTATGCTGCCATTTTCTTTTTCTGTGGCTCTAGGTTCTCTGCAAGATTGCTGTTCATTCTTGCTGGTATAAATGTAATATTTTTTGCCATCTCTTACTTCCTCCTTTACAATAGTTTCTTCCTTTATATTAAGGCTACTTACCACCTCATTATCAATTTTAGTTCCAGAGCATGAAGCTTTCCCATTCCTAATGTAATTACTACATTGCCATACTATTTTTCTTGAGCTTTTGTTGC
>CAYLXY010000496.1:0-1763 GCA_964387405.1 uncultured Clostridiaceae bacterium | reverse complement strand
CTAAGGTTTCCTGGGGAAGGCTCGTCCGCCCAGGGTAAGTCGGGACCTAAGGCGAGGCCGAAAGGCGTAGTCGATGGACAACCGGTAGAAATTCCGGTACCACTTAGATTGCGATTGAGTGATGTAGTGACGCAGAAGGGTAGACGAAGCGCACGGATGGAAGAGTGCGTCTAAGTATGTAGGGAAAGAGTTAGGCAAATCCGGCTCTTGTTAATCCTGAGATACGAATGGGAGGGAAATTTAGTACCGAAGTCGTCGATCCCCCGCTGCCAAGAAAAGCTACTAGCGAGTAATCAAAGTGCCCGTACCGCAAACCGACACAGGTAGATAGGGTGAGAAACCTAAGGCGCGCGAGAGAACTCTTGTTAAGGAACTCGGCAAAATGACCCCGTAACTTAGGGATAAGGGGTGCTCTGTTAGGGTGAAATGTATACATGTGAAGCCCGAGAGAGCCGCAGTGAATAGATCCAGGCGACTGTTTAGCAAAAACACAGGTCTATGCGAAAGAGCAATCTGAAGTATATAGGCTGACGCCTGCCCGGTGCTGGAAGGTTAAGGGGAAGGGTGCAAGCTCTGAACTGAAGCCCCAGTAAACGGCGGCCGTAACTATAACGGTCCTAAGGTAGCGAAATTCCTTGTCGGGTAAGTTCCGACCCGCACGAAAGGCGTAACGATCTGGATGCTGTCTCAACAAGAGGCTCGGCGAAATTGAAATACCGGTAAAGATGCCGGTTACCTACGGTAGGACAGAAAGACCCCATGGAGCTTTACTGTAACCTGATATTGGGTTTCGGTAATACATGTACAGAATAGGTGGGAGACATAGAAGCCAGGTCGCCAGATTTGGTGGAGTCGCCATTGGGATACCACTCTTGTATTGCTGAAATTCTAACCACGCACCGTGAATCCGGTGCTGGGACATTGTCAGGTGGACAGTTTGACTGGGGCGGTCGCCTCCCAAAGAGTAACGGAGGCGCTCAAAGGTTCCCTCAGCGCGGATGGAAATCGCGCGAAGAGTGTAAAGGCATAAGGGAGCTTAACTGCGAGACCAACAAGTCGAGCAGGTACGAAAGTAGGACTTAGTGATCCGGCGGTTGCGAGTGGAAGTGCCGTCGCTCAACGGATAAAAGCTACCCTGGGGATAACAGGCTTATCTCCCCCAAGAGTCCACATCGACGGGGAGGTTTGGCACCTCGATGTCGGCTCATCACATCCTGGGGCTGTAGTAGGTCCCAAGGGTTGGGCTGTTCGCCCATTAAAGTGGTACGCGAGCTGGGTTCAGAACGTCGTGAGACAGTTCGGTCCCTATCCACCGTAGGCGTAGGAAATTTGCAGAGATCTGACCCTAGTACGAGAGGACCGGGTTGGACAAACCGCTGGTGTATCAGTTGTCTCGCCAGAGGCATTGCTGGGTAGCTACGTTTGGAAAGGATAAGCGCTGAAAGCATCTAAGCGCGAAGCCAACTTTAAGATTAGATTTCCCATCCGCAAGGAATAAGATCCCAGAGAGAACATCTGGTTGATAGGCCGGGGGTGTAAGTGCAGCGATGTATTCAGCTGACCGGTACTAATAGATCGAAGATTTGTCCTTCAATACAAAACGCCACCTACATTGCTATGTATGATTTTATATTTAAACAAGAATTCCGGTGGTTATAGCGGAGGGGTCACACCCGTTCCCATCCCGAACACGGCAGTTAAGTCCTCCAGCGCTCATGGTACTAGGTTTTCCTGGGAGAGCAGGTCGCTGCCGGTATTCTTTA
>CAYLXY010000495.1:0-1773 GCA_964387405.1 uncultured Clostridiaceae bacterium | reverse complement strand
TAGAGGTGCAGCATACATTAAGCTAATACCAATTATAATTCCTATATCATTTAAAGCAGGTGGCCGAAGATCTAGGGCTTGTTGCCTTACTTGTTTGGTAGCAAAGTCTACTAATGAAATACTCTCACTTAATCTATCTTTAAAGCTACTATCTATTTGAATAATATCTTCATTTAACATTTGTAAGCTTAATTTTACAGCTGTTAAAATTTGTCCTAGCTCATCATGAAGCTCCCTAGCTAAATGTTTTCTTTCTAACTCCCGTATATGCAGTATCTTATTAGATAGTATTTTTAATCTTTTATTGTTGTCTTCCAATTCTTCCATAAGTATTTTATAATCTGTAATATCAACATTACTAGCTCTAATACCTATAAAGCTACCATTTTTATCATAAGTTGGACTACAAACATGGTTTATCCATTTTGTATTACCATCCTTTGTAATAATTTGAAACTCTATAGGAGCAGGATTTCCTTGTTTATCAGCTAAATGTGAATGTTCTAACCATGTTTTTTGTTGGGAGGCATGAATAATTTGGTAATATAAATTAGGAGAATTTATAAATTCTTCTGCACTATATCCTGTTATTTGTTCACAAGAAGGTGAAATATATATAATTTTTCCTTGGGGATTACGCCAAATAATCCAATCTGATGCACTATCAGATAATATTTTAAATTTCTCCTTACTTACTTCTAGTTCTTCTTTGCTTTTATAAATAGATTGTCGCATTGTTTCTAATGCATTAGATAGTTCTTTAATTTCAGTTGTTCCTTTAGCCTCTATTGCTTGTGTAAAATCTCCTTCACCTAAGATTTTTGCTTTTTCAACTAAATAAGATAATTCTTTTAATATATATTTTAATAATAATATCATTATTATACTTCCAAATAAGCTAACTAAAAAAGCAAATAAGAGATTAGTTTTTCTTTGACGATTAATTAATGCATTTTCTTCTTCTATATTATAATATCTAGTAAAATACCATTTAACATTATTTGAATAATCTGCTAAAGGTATGTAAAGTAATAGGTTATTTTCTTTTTCAATGTAAACAGGTTGATCATTTTTTATTTTATTTATCATACTATCGGTTAATTGTGTTGATAATTCTAAATCATTTATAGAAAAAAGATACCATTTAGATTTACTTGTATTCTCTAGTAATTTTAAAAACTTATCTCCTAATGAAATTCCAAGTTCTACTGTACCAATATGTTCATCTTCAAAAAAACTGGTGCAACATATCGAATTCCAAGACCTGCTACTCCTTTTTCAATTCCACTAATAGTTTTTTGTTTTAAGTTTGCATCAACAACTGTTTTACGAAAACTAGATAATTCATCTCCGTAATAACCTGGATTGTGTACTCTATAAAAAGAAGTATTATCTGGTAGATGAAACTGGTATTGGCCAATCCCTAGCCTAAGTAAAATATCGAAATTAGGTAATGTCAACATTTTCAATCCTTCTTTATCTCTATTTGCAAATGCTCTAACAATTTCTTCATCTTTAATGATTTGAGCCATGCTATCTTCTAAAATTTCGTAGTAATAGTTATAAATTCCTTCTACTAAATATTGATTCATAGATATTAAATCTTTTTCATTTTTGTTTAATATAGTTTCAATATCTGCTTGATTCTTTAAAAAAATAACCATAATGGATAGCAAGAAAATAATAATAGATGCAAAAAATACTTTAAATGCTAATTTTTTATTATCTATTTTTTTAAAGATCATATTAACTCTCCTATACTATATTCACTTC
>CAYLXY010000494.1:0-1774 GCA_964387405.1 uncultured Clostridiaceae bacterium | reverse complement strand
AGCGCCATTCAGTTTCTCCTGCAAACGGAGCTAAAAATTTTACGTTACCAGATTTTGCTCCATCGGCGTCATTAATAATACATTCAGTCGGGCTACGCAAAGCAGCTGCAGCTAAGTTTCCTCCTGAAAGAATTAATGTAGAATCTTCTTCTCTGCAAGCTAAAGCAATACGGCAACCTAACTGAGTCGTTATGCTGCCGATAGACTGTGCATTAATGCCTTTCAGTGTTTGAGTAGCCAAAAGTATATGAATGCCAAATGAGCGACCTTGTTTCAGTAATTGAGAAGTTAATTGTTCTGAGGCTTCTGCAACTTGACGGCTTTCTGAAAATAAAACTTGAAATTCATCAATAACCAACAGCACGCGAGGTAATTGTTCCCCAGTTGATTTGCGATATTCTGCAAAATCACGCGCATTAACTGATTTAAACAATCTCGCACGTCTTTCCAGTTCTTCTATGAGATGACGTAGAACGGTGACGCCATACTCTGGGTCACTTTCCGTAGCAACAAGGCGGGCATGTGGGAGAGGTGGCGTAGCATAAACATTAAATTCAGTTGACTCTTTGTAGTCCAGCAAATAGAGGTCAAGCTCTTCGGGAGAATACTTTTCGCAGAGAGTATGAATCAAAATATGGAGTACATTAGATTTACCAGAGCCTGATTTTCCTGCAAGCAAGACGTGATGCTCCGAGTCTGTCGCGCCAAGTCTAAAGGTGACGAAATTGCCAGCAGATGTCCATCCGATGGGAATATCAAAACCGTCTATCGTCGTCTCTTCCTTGATGAAATTTGTCCAGAGATCAGGCATCGTTTTCTTGAAGCGCGTCCTCGCTGCACAACTTTCAGCGAGCTTTGACATGAAACCATTAAGTACATCCCGATGCGGCCATTGCTCGGGCAAGTATGTAAATGACAATTTATCAATCCCGACGCACTGTAGTAGATGATCAAGACGAATGGAGGAGGCATCCAGTGTGGCTTTGAACTTTTCATAACGCCTGTCTTCCATGTGCTGGCTGTCAATTGCGATCATGGGCAGCACACCGCAGCGTGGCCCGTTCTCACAAATGCGGCCAAGGAACCAAAGAGATTTTTCAGATATCTGCTCCGGCATATCAAAAAGCACTACTGCTTTGTAAGGCAACGTTGTGTCGGCGTTTATTTCGTTGTATTTCGACCAGTTAGATGCCTTGTCATCAAATCGCTGCTGGATCAGCTCCTCGATCTCGTCCGCCAGTTTTCCAAGCTCGGACTCGATTTCGTCCGCACGAGTGAGAACGTGACCTCGCGGCACTAATTGCTCTACCTTTAGTAAAGGTAGAAATGGCTCAAAAGACTGCCCTTGCTGCAGAGGATCAATCAGCGTCATCTCAACCTGTCCTGGCGGTAAAGCAGATAACAAGCGTAATAAGAGGCTATGGGTGAGTTTCCTTTGCTCTGTATTGTCTTGTGGCAAAACAATAGCGTTGGCAAATGGAAATGGGATGACCCGTGGGACATGACAAGAGAGCTGCTCAAACATGATCTTTAGTGAGCCAATAACAAGGCCGTCTGGAATTTTCGACGCGATTAATGGTGTTTCTTCACCAAAATCTATTAAGGCTGGCTGATGCTTTCTAATTTGCGAACTTGCAGACGCTATTTCAAGTTCCCTTCTTTTCCATTCTTTGGAGAAATTCAGCTTCCAATTCGACTTTCTGATTTCTCGGTTACGCTATTGATCTGCGTTTAGCGCTTTTTTGGGGGCCTGGAATTCGCGATCAATACGCGC
>CAYLXY010000493.1:0-1777 GCA_964387405.1 uncultured Clostridiaceae bacterium | reverse complement strand
TAAGATACTCCACCTTCTTCTACAAGACAGTTTATAGTTTTAAGAGATACAGAAGTCTCACTAATAATATCCATTACACTAGCATTAGGATATTTTTTTATATATTTTTTTATTAAATCATACTCCTTTTCGTTCTTCTCAAAACAATCCTTACAATATATCTTCCCATTCTTTTCAAACATTTTACTGCATCTTTTGCATATTTCATAAGCCATTAAATCACCTCATATTAAATTTAGAGAATTTATATTGTCTATTAAAATAATTATTTTCCACCTATTTGTTTTCCTTAAAAAACTCCACAAATTGCCTATCACTTTCTGTAATATGATTGGCCAACCATTCAATTATTAATAATTTTAATAAATCCATGTTTTTTTCATTAATACCTTTATCTTTAATACTTCCGTTAATTTTAAAAAGTTCATTCATAAAATAAGTATGTTCTTCTTTGTGTTTTGAAAAATTAGGATAATTTGTATTAATCATTAAATCCTCTTCTTCAGCAAAGTGATTAACAGAGTATTTTACTAAAAAACCAAATATTGCCACCACATCATCTTTACTTGTCTTTTTATCTAAAGATAAAACTTCTTCAGCTTTATCAAATATACTCTTATGTTGATTGTCTATACTTGAAATACCTATAGCTAGCTTTTCATCCCACCATAGCATAATTAAGTCTTCCCCCTTATATACTAAATTTTATATTTTTTAAGTTCACTTTTAAAATTACAAATTAATGTTTCAAACAAGCTTATATTATTTGATAACTCACAGACTTTTTCTGTATACTGACTTACATTGGCACTCATCTCTTCAGATGAAGCGGAATTTTCTTGAGAAATAGATGCTAATGAATGAATATTTTCAACTACACTGTTCAATCTTTCAGTTTCTGATGATAGTTCATTTATTAGTCTTACTATTATATTAGATACATCTAGAATTTTATTAGTAGATGTTTGATTATTAATAGTTACATTTTCCAATGTTTCATTACTAGTTTCCAGTTGGTCATATTGAGATTGGATTTTGTTTACTAAGCTTTCAATTTGTTTTATAAAGAATATTAAGTTACTATTTATTTCTCCTACAGCATCTTTAGAATTTTCAGCAAGTTTTCTTATTTCTTCTGCAACTACTGTAAAACCTCTACCTAATTCCCCAGCCCTTGCTGCTTCTATAGCTGCATTAAGTGCTAATAAATTAGTCTGTTCTGCAATAGATTCAACTGTGGAACTTATTTCCATGATTTTATTAGCTTGGGATGCTATTTCTCTTCCTTGATGATTTACATCAGAAAAATTATCCTTTACATCATTAATAAGTTCAGTAGCTTGTTGAATTTCATTAAAAGATCTTTGAAGCCCTAAAGTTGCATCTTCTAATTGATTTTTACCTTCTGTTTCCTCTTCTACTATTGTATTTAATCTGTTTATATACTCATCTAGCTGGTATACTGCATTTCCTGTGTCCTCTGCTTGACTAACAGCGCCAAGAGCCACTTCATGAACAACTGAAGATATGGAGTCTGAGAACATTTCCATAGTTTCAGCAATTTCTGTAAAATCCTCAACAAATTTTGATAGATCATCTGTTCCACCTTTTAAAAATAAAAAGTCCTTTTTTAACACTTCTTTTGTATCATTAATATCATCAAATATATTTTCAATAGTATCATTTGTCTTTAATGTAGTTTTTGATGCAAAATCATATCCTTTTACTTTTGCCATTTCTTTATGTATATTTTTTATTGGATTTGTAATAATAGAAG
>CAYLXY010000492.1:0-1778 GCA_964387405.1 uncultured Clostridiaceae bacterium | reverse complement strand
TATTTTTAATGTATTTATAAGAAAATATAATTCTGGTATAGAGTTATTAGCTTTGAGAAGTTCTTCTGTAAAAACTTGGTCAAAATCATTTAAAAATTTTTTAACTAGCCACTCTGGATGAGAATATTTTACAGATAAATATTTGATAATGTTTTTTTTAGGATTTGGAAGTTTAATACTTTCTTTTTTCCTTTGAATGTTTCTTAAAACTCCATTTATAAACCCACTTGTTTTTTTACAATATTTTTTTGATAAATTTACACTTTCATTTACAGCTGCAAAACCAGGTATCTTATCTAAAAAAAATAGTTGGTATATACCAAGCCTTAATATATTTAAAGTGTAGGGATTCATTTTCTCTATATCAAAAGTTGAAAATTGTTTTATTGCATAATCTATATAAATTTGATTTTCTAAGACACCATAAATAAGTTCTGTCATTAAGTTTTTATCTAACTGGCTATAAGTTTTATTTCTTAACTCCTTGTTCAGGGCTATATTTGAAAAAGCATCTTTTTCATTTATTTCATATAAAACTAATAATGCTCCTTCTCTAGGGTTCATTTCCTTCCTCCTTCTAAACTAAATTAAAATTATTGGTTTTTATTAATATAAGATTAGTTTTTTGAATTACAAAAGACTAAAAGGCGTTCAATTCACGCCTCTTAGTCTCTACTTCTATCTCTTATTAGAAGTAATCTTATTAATTGTGATACTGCTGTAGCAATTGCAGCTACATAAGTAAGAGCTGCTGCATTTAATACTTTTTTAGAATGTTTGTATTCATCACCTACAATGAATCCTCCCTCATCTAACAATCTTATTGCCCTGCTACTTGCATTAAACTCTACTGGAAGTGTAATAACTTGAAATAAAACAGCAGCCGTAAACAACAAAATCCCTAAATTTATTAAGGTTGGTATTGAAACTACAATACCTATTATAACAAAAAACCAAGCTGCACTAGAACCAAAGCTAGCTATTGGGAAAAGAGCACTTCTAAAGTTAAGGGGTATATAACCTATTGAATGTTGGATTGCATGGCCAGTCTCATGTGCTGCAACACTAATAGATGCTAGAGAACTACCATGATACACATCATTGGATAGACGAACTACCTTATTTCTTGGATCATAGTGGTCACTTAATTGACCCCTACTTAATTCAATTGGTACATCTGACAGTCCATTATTATCTAGTATGTATCTAGCTACTTGATGTCCTGCATAACCTTTTTTACTATTCACCCTTAAATATTTCGAAAAAGTTGATTTAACTTTTGTTTGAGCGTACATAGCAAGTAATATAGATGGAATCAAAACAAGCATAGTTGGATCAAAAAAACCAAAACCTAATGGATACATATTCATCACTCCTTATATAAAAAATGTTTAATAGCTATTTTAGCTTCCTCAATATCAAACAATGTGTTTACACAGGGACCTTCAGGACGTTTATTAAGTATTCCAATAATGGGCAAGGCCTTTATATCTTGCAAACCACTCATTAAATCCCTTTCACAAGCTATGGCAATAATGGCTTTGGGCTTTATATCTTTAATTATTTTCCTTGCTAAAGTCCCTCCTGTTACTACTCTAATATTTACTCCAAATTCTTTTTTTAATTTTATTAAATCATCTACATTACATTTACCACATTGTCTACAATTTTCAATATTTGTAGTAATTCTATGTAGACAAAAAGATTTTTGAATACAATGAGGGGTTAAAATTAATATATTTTTTCCTTCTATGTTATATTCATTAGAAAATATTAAT
>CAYLXY010000491.1:0-1782 GCA_964387405.1 uncultured Clostridiaceae bacterium | reverse complement strand
AACATATATATATAAGAGTAATCCATCAACTAATTAAAATCACAATAAACTTTATAACATATTTTGTAGATAGCAAAATATAGTATATTAAGGATTTTAAAAGATTTGGGGAGGAGGCAAATATATGTCTGTTGAGTTAATAAAAGATTTATTTAAAGTGGAAGAAATACTAAGTGAAAATATTGCCCAAACTATTGTAGAAGGTGATATTTTAGTTCCAGATACAAAACCTGATATTACAAGAATCTTATCTGTAGAAGCTAAGCTAGGGTTAAGCAAACAAAGAGTGGAAGATGGTAAAATTGCTATAGAAGGTATTACATATTTTAAAATTCTATATGCTTGTGAAAAGGATGAACAACCTTTATATAGTATAGACAGCAGTACAGATTTTAAACAAGACATTGAAATTGAAGGTATTAGTTCTGAAATGAAAGTGGAAGTTGAAATGGATATTGAGCATATTGACTTTACTATAAACAATGAAAGAAAAGTAGGCGTAAAAGCAATAGTTAATATAACTGGCAAAGCCATAGAAGAAAAAATTGTAGAAATTACAAGGGATATAATAGGCTTGGAAGATATACAGTTATTAAAAGAATCCTTTCAATATACTGATATTGTAGGAATCAATAAATCAGAAGCCTTGATAAAAGACGGTTTTGAATTAGATGAAGAAGAATATGAAATTAAAGAAATATTAAAATGGGATGCTACAGTACTAGAAAGAGAAACTAAAATAACAGATGGAAAAGTAATTGTAGGTGGTCTAGTAAATTTAGATTTATTATATGTTGATGAGGAGTATGATAATCAGTTAAAAACAAGAAAAATGGAAATTCCATTTACTCACTTTGTTGATATGATAGATGCTCTTAGTCATATGCAATATAAATTAAAACTTTCAGTAGATGAACTTTACTATGATATTAAAGAAAATATTCGTGGTGAAAATAAGATAGTAGAAATTGAATGTGTAGTTAAAATAGAAACTAAAGTTATGGACACTCAAAGCAGAGAGATTTTAGTAGATACATATTCTCCAAGCAAGGAGCTTAAAATAACAAAAGAGCAGATTGAATTAAAAGAAAACATAGGTGTTAATAGATCAAATGTACTTGTAAGGGAAACCATAGATAAACCATCTAATCATCCCCCTATTGCAGAAGTACTTTCAGCCAGTGTAAAACCTATTTTAGCTGACTATAACGCTAGTACAGATAAAGCTATAGTAGAAGGAATATTAGAAGTTACAGTTATGTATAAGGCCTTAGAAGGGACTCAATCCTTATATAGTTTTACCCAAGAAGTACCTTTTAGGCATTATATTGAAATCAATGGTTTAGAAGAAGATATGGAGACAGAAGTTGAGTTATTTGTAGAGGAAGTAAGTTACGATATTATAAATGGAGAACAAGTGGAAATTAGAGTAAATCTAAGAACTATATGTCAAGCATATTGTAGGAAGTCCATAGATATTATATCAACTATCGAAGAATTAGAAGAGAATATTGATTTAAAAGTAAAACCTAGCTTAACTGTATATTTTATGCAAGAAGAAGATACTATTTGGAATCTTGCTAAAAAATATTATACAACTGTAGAAAGAATTATGGAAACAAATGAAATTGAAGATCCAACAACTATTAAAATTGGAGACCACATTATTATTGAAAAGATTCATAATTTCAACTTTTAAGTATAGGGGCTGTCTAAAGATGGCCCTTTATTTTTAAATAAATATTGAAAACAAAGATATATAATATATAATATAATAAAGAC
>CAYLXY010000490.1:0-1784 GCA_964387405.1 uncultured Clostridiaceae bacterium | reverse complement strand
AATAACTTCACTTGATAAAAGTAAGGAAAAATATAAACATGATTCTTACTATGATACATTAACAGGTGCATATTCAAGATTATACTTAGAACAATGGTTAAAAGATCATAAGGACAGTAAACTAGAATATGCAGTAGCTTTTATAGATTTTGATAAATTTAAATCTATAAATGATAAGTATGGTCATAAAAAAGGCGATGAGGTACTAAAAGAGATTGTATCCACTATAAAAAATGAAATTCGAGATAATGACTTTGTTGTTCGTTTTGGTGGAGATGAATTTATTATTTTATTTAAAAATGCTTCTAAGGATATTGCAATAAAAATATTAGACAGAATAAATGAAAATATAAGATTATCAATATTATTAGAATTTAAAGTTTCTTTTTCCTATGGAGTTGGTGAGTTAAAAGAGATTAATGAATTTTATGATATTTTAGAAAAAATAGATATAAAAATGTATGAAATGAAGAAAAACAGCAAAGGATAAAAATTTACTATAGTTTCAAGTATGGATTAATTTTATTTTCAAGCAAGAAATCCTCTATCTAAAATAATTATAAGATGGAGGATTTCTTATCTATACTAGACTAGCAATATTTCATTTATATTTACTATGCTTATTAATTTTGCTAAGTTGCTCATTAAGTTTAATAACTTCATTATGCTTATATTTTTTATAACCATCTTGGAGTTCTTTACCTAATGAAAGCATAATCATAATAAATATTATTGAAAATGGAAATCCACCATGCCCAATAAAAAATTGTCCACTGACCCTGCCAGGCTATATCTTCTGCCTTAATTGCTGTAAATAAACTTATATTTAGAAAATCTTTTAAATAAATTCCCATACCTGATAAATATGTAGCTAATATATAAGTTGTAGGGCCTATTAGAGTAATTCCTAATAATAAGAGTCCACTTATAATAATATTGATTTCACTCAACCACTTTACTCCCTTTGAAATCCCACTTATAACAGACAAGGTAGCTATAAAGGTAATAAAAACTATGAGAATAGCTTGAATATTTGATGAGTCTGCAATTCCAAATACATAGTTAAGTCCTGAGTTAATTTGTTTGACTCCAAGGCCAAGAGAAGCAGCCAGTCCAAACAAAACAGAAAGGGTAGCAATTGTATCTATAATATCTCCTAATATACCATATATTCTTTTTCCTAGTATTGGATAAAACAAACTTCTAATAGCAAAGGGAAGTCCTTTATTATAGGAAAAATAAGCAAGTGCTATAGCAAATAAACCATACACACCCCATGCATGAGCCCCCCAGTTAAAATACATTATTTTAAAATTATCAAAGGCAGAACCAGTACTAAGGGCAGTAGGTATGTTTAAATGATATATAGGTTCTGCTACACCATAGAAAAACAGACCTATCCCTATACCAGCACTAAACATCATTGAATACCAAGCTAAGTTTCCATATTCAGGTTTGGAAGTATAGCCACCTAATCTTATCTTTCCAAATTTACAAAAACCTAAAAAAATTAAAAATATAAGTGATCCATTAACAGTTACTATGTATAGCCAATTAAAGTTTTTATTTAAAACACTGTTTATTCCTGAAAAAAACTCAGCTGACATATTTGGTTTTAAAATAGTAATTATAATAAAATTAAGTACTAAAAAGGCACTAACAAGAGATACAAATACATTCATATCCAGACCAAACCTGGTAAAGTTTTTAGAATAAAGTTCTTTTTTTTCTTTGTTAAAATTCATAAAATCCTCCTATGATTAATTTATATTGAAATATGCAGG
>CAYLXY010000489.1:0-1787 GCA_964387405.1 uncultured Clostridiaceae bacterium | reverse complement strand
ATATATAGTTAAAATAAAAGATGTTGAATTGGAATAATAACAAATTTAAAGTTTAGAGAAGAGGAAAAATTATGGCAGACACATCTTTTTTAGAAGAAGTAAATAGAAGACGAACCTTTGCAATTATATCTCACCCAGATGCGGGTAAGACAACTTTGACTGAGAAATTATTACTTTATGGTGGAGCTATTCGCTTGGCTGGTTCAGTTAAGTCACGAAGAGCACAAAAACACGCAATGTCTGACTGGATGGAGATTGAAAAACAAAGAGGTATTTCTGTTACTTCTAGTGTGCTTCAATTTGAATATAATAATTATTGTGTCAATATATTAGATACGCCAGGTCATCAGGACTTTAGTGAGGATACTTATCGTACATTAGTAGCTGCAGATAGTGCAGTAATGGTAATTGATTGCGCTAAGGGTGTGGAAGAGCAAACAAAGAAGTTGTTTCAAGTATGTAAAATGCGTGGAATACCTATATTTACATTTATAAACAAATTAGACCGGGCAGGAAAAGATCCACTTGAGCTTATGGAGGAAATCGAAAAGGTATTAGGCATAAAATCTTATCCTATGAACTGGCCCATAGGTACAGATGGCAACTTTAAGGGGGTCTTAGATCGTCAAAAATTACAAATAGAGTTGTTTCATGAGAAAAACCATGGGCAAAGTGTAGTAGAATCTACAGTAGGAGATCTAAAGGATCCAGTTTTTAAGGATTTATTAGGTGAAGATTTACATAATCAGCTTATGGAAGAAATTGAGCTTTTAGATATTGCAGGAGATGATTATGACTTAAATAAAATTTTAAAGGGTGAGTTAACACCCATGTTTTTTGGAAGTGCCATGACTACATTTGGTGTAAAACCATTTTTAGAATATTTTTTAAAAATGACAAATCCACCATCTGCTAGAATGAGTAATAATGGGGAAATTTCTCCTCAATCAGAAAACTTCACAGGTTTTGTATTTAAGATTCAGGCAAATATGAACCCAGCCCATAGAGATCGTATAGCCTTTATTCGTATATGTTCGGGGAAATTTCAGAAGGGTATGGAAGTTGACCATGTAAGAATAAATAGAAAGGTAAGATTATCACAACCACAGCAATTTTTAGCCCAGGATAGAGTTGTTGTAGAAAAAGCTTATCCTGGTGATATTATAGGTGTTCATGATCCAGGTATATTTAATATTGGAGATACCCTATGTCAAGATGATTCAAAAACCCAGTATGAAAAGATCCCTATGTTTGCCTCAGAACATTTTGCAAAGATATATGCAAAAGATTCTATGAAAAGAAAGCAATTTGTAAAGGGTATTACACAATTAGCCGAAGAAGGAGCTATACAAGTATACAAGCAATTATATATAGGAACTGAAGAATTAATAATAGGTGTAGTTGGGGTATTACAGTTTGAAGTATTAGAATATCGTCTTGAAAATGAATATGGTGTAGATATTAAGATGCAACAGCTTCCATATAAATATATACGTTGGGTAGAAATGGAGAATTTTGATCCAGATAAGTTCAGGACAACTACAGATACATTGATTGTAGAAGATAAGGCTGAAAACCCAGTATTACTATTTCAAAATGAATGGTCTATTCATAGAGTAATAGAGCGTAATCCTGATGCTGTATTAAAGGATGTATCTACAATATAATGAAGTTTAAAATATTTTTAATAAAAAAGATGCAAAGTATTATTAGGCATCTTTTTTATCTTAAAGATATAATATAGTTTATTTTTACCTACAATGGTTATATACTTTATAAAGGGAGAA
>CAYLXY010000488.1:0-1787 GCA_964387405.1 uncultured Clostridiaceae bacterium | reverse complement strand
AAAATATGTATTTTAAAACTTAATAAATAGTAAATAGAAATAGGGAAGATTTTTATAAAAATCTTCCCTATTTCTATTTATATGTATTACTTGTTTATCTTTAAAATTGCACCTATTACATTACTAGTAATTTCAACTAAATTATAGGCATTATAGTCAAATTCCTTTTCTTTTATTGGAACTGATAAATAAATTACACCATAAACCCTATCATTAACTATAATAGGAATAATAATTTTAGATTCCCAATTTGGTGTGTTTGTCAATGGGTCAAAATTATTTATATGTTCCCAATCTATTATATATTTACCTTGTTTTGTTTTAATTACATCTTTTATCAGTTCTTTATTAAATTCAAATGCTTGTGCCCATCCATCAACAAATCGTCTGCGATAATATTCATTGGAGATTTTTCCATCTTCAACTGTAAGCAACATACTTGCTTCAGCTTCTAATATTTCAGTTAATCTTCCTAATATAGCATATATATTATCTTCAAGTCCTTTACTATTACTAATCAATTCAATTATTTCGGCAATAACAAGAACATTTCTTTGGTCTTGTACTATATTTCCAGTTACAATTCCTGCAAGTTTATCTACTCTTTTGTTTTTAAAATCAATGCCTTTCTTCCATTGAACAGATTGATTTCTTCCATTTTCCTTTGCCATATAAAGTGCTTGATCTGCCTTTTCTATAATATCCATTTGTCTATTTCCATCCTGTGGAAATGTTGAAATACCACAACTTATGGTCAATACTGAATCTTTACCTATTAAAGAGGATCTTTCAATTCTTTTTCTTATTTTTTCAGCTACTTCATAAGCATCTTTTTTATCTGCATTAATCAGCAACACAATAAATTCCTCTCCACCATATCTTCCGACATAATCTGTAGATCTAACACTTTCTTTAATAACTTTACCTACTTGTGCTAGAACAGTATCTCCTGTTTGATGTCCATAAATATCATTTACATTTTTAAAATGATCAATATCTGACATTATAATGGATAAACAATGTTTATTTGTATCTGCATTCTGTATTTCTTCATTAAAAACCTGTTCAAAATATTTCCTTACATATGTTCCAGTCAATTTATCTATAGATGAAAAAATAGTTAAATTATAACTTGTTATAAAGACACTAGCTAAAGGCATAAGATTTTTACAAATACTTAAGGTTTCGTCTGAGAAATTATTAAGAATTTTGTTAGTTTTTAAGTATAAGTAACCTATGATTTTGTTAATAGTTATATTATGATTACTTCTTTTGTTTTTTTCAATAAGTATAGATTCATTGTTTGCATACTCTTTATATATAGGCAAAATAATAGATGCTCTTATATCTTGGCTAAGTGTCCTAATAGGGTCTAAACTGTTTTTAGTTATAGTATCCTCCCTTATATTAGAAATACTATCTAATATGTTATGGAATTCGTCACTGGACATGATTTGACCTGCTCTTGTAATGGCTTCATATTCACCACTATTTTCTATGATTATTAATCCACTAGTTGCTAATGTTGTTCTACATGCTAGTTGTAACAATAAATTTAAATTTGTAATATTATCACTTGTCAGCGATCTCATTAAACCTTCTGCATCTGTAATTTTAGTTTTATTGACTTTATCATAATCTTTTAAGGCTAATTCCCAAAATCCTTTATTTTTTAAAATATTTTCTGATTCTAGTAAACTAAAAAATCGCTTAGGGTCTTTTTCATCTAAAAATTCTTTATTATTTTCTTTAAGACTATCCATAAAAGTTATTCTATTTATTCCATC
>CAYLXY010000487.1:0-1788 GCA_964387405.1 uncultured Clostridiaceae bacterium | reverse complement strand
AGCACCGGTCCGCTGAGCAGTGGTTTGGTGGTGGTGAACATTGAGAACGATGTACATATACTTGGTACTGTAGAAGATGCTACAATCTACAATAATGGTAATGACTCTTTTATAGGCGATTTTCCTGTTACAGAGGGGGCAGACGAACCTGTCAGAGCAGACCTGACAAGCAATCAAGGGTTGGCACAGGTTACAGTTGACGGGAAAACGGTCAACCTCAGCTCTGGCGGGCAGCAGGTGCACTATGTTGTGGATCCAAACAACCCCAATGTACTGTTAGCTGTTACTGATGTTGATAATCCTAGCACCTCAAAAGTTTTTACCCTTACGGTCGATCCTGCCTCCGACAAGTATACCATTGATATGCATGCCAAGTTGGATGTGAAGAATACAGTTGATCTGATCGCTGGAGAAGGGACTGATCCTGGTGGGCGTAAACCAACAATACTACTTGCTTATGATGAGGAGGGTGAATTAAAAGCTTATACCCCTGAATTGCCTCCAGATGAAGGGGTTGAAATTATCGCTACAATGACATCGAATGGTATTAACGGTATTAATGGCAGCGGTAATGGATTCGGAGTTGATGATCAATGGATCGATTATAATAAAAATGATATATTGACGATTGACTTTGGAGAAGCTGGTATTGATGGAGTGGTGGCTGTTGGTGATATTAAACTTATTTTAGAAGTTTCAGGAGGAGGTTCTAAGGTACATTACAAGTTACACAACACAAATGACGCAACATTTGAAGGATCATACCAGTTAGACAAAGCAAATAGAGTCGAAATTACAATTCCTTATGAAGAAAGTTTCGGGGAAATTTATAAAATCGATCTATCTTCTGGTAATGGTGGATATAGATTGTTGGGAATGATATACACCACTGCAATAACACCAGAGGATATTTTTGAAACTTTCATAGTGGAAACCTATGACGCTGATGGTGATATGGTGCCCGCAGAGATTAACGTAACGTTTACCAATACCGAACCGGAACAGGACGATTCAGGTGGGCCGGATAGCGTGGTGTTTGTCAGCAGCAATACAGGTGATGAGGGCTACGTTACTGGTCCTGAAACTGATGACGCGACTGTTGATGACCCTGAGCACCCCAATTTGGTGGATGCCAGCGATGATTCGGGTACCTTGCCATTGGTAGACCCCATTGACGATGTGGATGACGCTTTAACAACAGAAGCCGCCAGCATGGAGCATGGAGAAAACCTCAAGACAGCCGCCTTGGTTGATGGTCAAAATCCAAACACTGTTGATGATGTGCCGGTTGATGTGGGTGGTGAAGTCATAACTGACAACAATGGGCAAGCCACCCAGCCGGAACAAGGTGCAGATATAGACAGTGACGGCATTGGTTCAGACAGCGACCAAGGAACAAGCAGTGTTGCAGATGCGCCTGCACAAAGCAGCACCAACCCTGTCAGTACACAAGAGGGAACTTTGGCCTCCAGTTCTTCTACTCCGGCTGTCGATGATGCTGACTCTGCTGGCTCTGCAGAATCTGTTAAGGGCAGTGCAAGCGATCCGCAGGCGGAACTTGCTGCTGATGCTGCTGGCAGTGGCAATGACCAGAAGAGTGGCGAGGCAAAGGGCAGCGAGTCTGGCACAGAAGAGGAGGCAGTGGTTGCAAACGAGGCAGGTGAGGCTGCCGGTAATGGTGTAGGGGCTGATGCTGGCGAGCCTACGTCTACTGAGGAGGCAGAGATAGGGGCATTCGTCCAGAACCTGGAGCAAAACGACAGCCAGGAATTGTTTGCCGATACAGGT
>CAYLXY010000486.1:0-1788 GCA_964387405.1 uncultured Clostridiaceae bacterium | reverse complement strand
CGGAAGTTGTCAAGTAAGTTGTCGCATAAACATGAATCTATTTTTAAGCTTTATCACTGCCTGCCGATTTGCTATTAACATTGAGCATCTATAAAAAATGAAAGCAGAACAAGCCAAAATGTTACCATGCTTCTTATACAGAATGTAAAATAGTTCATTTCATCAAATCTATATCACTTACTGCTAGCTAGGGCTAAAGCATGTTCGGCCTCTTTAGCAGGATTAAGTGCAACTGTTTCCGGAAGTGACCAATCTCTTATTGTTTTACTCCATCTTTCAGGGTTTAACGACCGGGCCTCTTCATAAACTTGTCTCCGTTTTTCCATTATCTTTTCACCTTTACCATTATGTCTATCATTTGGGGTTATATAATTAATTCCACTATGATAATGAATATTGTTATACCAATATACAAATTCTTTTACCCATTCCCTTGCATGACCCAATGATTTAAAACCGTTTTCTGGGTATGTGGGGATATATTTTAATGTTTTAAATAGTGATTCCGAGTAGGGATTATCATTGCTTACTCTTGGTCTTGAAAAGGAACTTTGAACACCTAGCTTTTCTAATGTTGCTAGGAATGTAGCTCCTTTCATAGGTGCACCGTTATCTGAATGAAGCACTATTGGTCTTCCGCATATATTTTCAGAAAACAATGCTTTTCTTACGAGGGTTTCTGAATGTCTTGAATTTTCTTCTTCCCATACTTCATAACCTACAATTTTTCTACTAAATATATCTACAATCATATATAGTTTGTAATATAGCCCTTTTACATCCCTGTGTAACCAGGTAATATCCCAGGTCCATACCTCATTCGGATTTTTGGATATATGTGTAGAAAGTGGCCTAGATATACTAGGTTTAGATTTTCCACGATGATTTAACATTTTATGTTCCCTCAATACTCTATAAAAACTTGATTCAGAAGCAATATATTTCCCCTGATCCGCAAGCTTAGGAACAATTTGCGATGGAGGTAAACTTGCATACTCCTTAGAATTTGCTACTTTTAAAATCTTCTCTTTTTCATCTGCGGATAGCTTATTCTTTGGCTTAGGGCGTATTGCATGAGGCCGTTGGTCTTCATTAATTTTGCCATCTTTCATCCAGCGTTGATATGTTCTACCTGTAATACCTAATACTTTACATGCTGGTTCTAATCTTGCACCATTTGTCCTTGCCTTATCAATAAGTTTAACAGCAATTTCGCGATCTAAGAGGCTAATTAATCTTCCCCGTCTTCCCCCCAAATCGCTTGGGCCTTTTTTCTAAGCACCAATAAAGCTGCTGTCTCCGCAAGTGCCTTTTCTTTGCGTGCTAGTTCCTTGGCTAGCTGTTTTGAACGACTTCTTTCTTGCACTAATTCATGTTGAATTTTTGATATATCTTCAGGTCTAGAAACTTTATTGGCATGTAAACATTGCTTCCTCCACGTATGGATTTGTTCAACATATAAACCCTTCTGCCTACAATAAGCTCCTAGATCTGCCTCGCTTAAAGCATATGTCTCTAGTACTATATGAAATTTATCTTCTGACGACCAATTTTGTGTTTTTTTATTAGTGGATGGTTTATTAGTACCCTTGTTATTGAATTGATTTCTCCATCTATACAATGTAGCTCTACTTATACCTGTTGCATCTGCAAGTGATTTCACACTTATATTTTCTGGTGGTAGCGTTCTGTTTATTATATTTTTTCTTTCTTCTAATGTATAATCTTTAGTTTTTGTCATCGTATTTCATCTCCTATAATCTATTATTCTCATTATATTATAGCTTA
>CAYLXY010000485.1:0-1792 GCA_964387405.1 uncultured Clostridiaceae bacterium | reverse complement strand
TTTATAAGTAAGTTTAAGAAATTTTCTTAAACTTACTTATTTTATTCTTTAACATTTATATACCAATTATTAATATTCGAAAAAATATTATAACTTTGAGGTTTTAAGTCTCCTTTAATTTTTTCATTTACTATTATTGCACCATTTTTAAAAAACAAACTAATATATGGTAGTTCCCTAGCTATATGTTCTTCTAAATCACTAAATCTTTCTTTTTTCAATGTCAAGTTACTGCTAGTCAAATAAATGTCTAGTAAAGCGTCTACTTCTTCATTATTATAAGCTATAAAATTACTACTACCTATTTTTGAAGAATGAAATATATCTGTAAAGTTTGGTATGTAGGATAACTCCCAACCTCCCAATAATAAATCATAATTATTAGTTAAAATTTGTTTCTCTAAATCTTCCCATTCTAAAAATCCAACTTCTAAGTCTATACCTATATCATTTAAATTCTCTTGAATAAGTAAAACGGTCTGATTTCTTAATAGATTACCCGTATTAGTTATTAATTTAAGTTTTATAATTTCATCCTTTTCATTTGTCCTAAAATCATTGTTTTCTTTTAATATATAGCCTGCTTTATCTAAAAAAACTTCTGCTAATTGAGCATTAAATCCAAGTTGAATTTTACTATAGTCATAAAGCCATGAATTAGGCATAACAGGATAGTCCACCACTGTAGCATGACCCAAGTAAATATTATTAACAATTTTTTCCCTATCTATGCTATAAGATATTGCTTTTCTAATATTTATATCATTTAAAATATCTTTTCTAAAGTTAATACCTATAAATTCATAATCAGGTATTATAAACTCTTCATGCCTTATTGTTTTATCATCCGTATATTTACCCCAATCAACAACATCTGTATATACAAAATCTATATCTTCATTTTCAAATAAAGATAGTTGAACATCCTTATCAGGAATAATAAGTACATTAATTTCTTCTATGTAGGGCTTATCTCCCCAATAGTTTTCATTGCGAACAAAAAGAATATTTCTAGTATTTTCATACTCTTTTAGTTCATACTTACCCGTTCCAATAATATTAAAATTATCTTCATCAATATTTTCTATTTGATTATCTTTAAAAATATGCTCTGGCAATATAGGAAATGTCATTGTTTCAAGTGCATTGGCTACATTTTTTGATAAATTAACTCTTATAGTATTTTCATCAATCTTTATAATGTCCCTTATATCTTCTAATGATTGTTTATATACAGAAACTCTGTTAACATCTCTTGTTTTTCCTTTGATTGTATTGAATGTGAAAATTACATCTTCTACAGTTAAGGCTTGTCCATCATGCCACTTAATCCCTTTTCTTAAATTGAAATCTATACTTTGATCTCCATTAAATTTCCAAGTTTCAGCTAATAAAGGCTCTATGCTCATATCTTCTTTAAAAGTAACTAATCCTTCATATAGTAAGTGATGGATTTGAAACAAATCTTTATTTCTGTTGAATAATGGATTAAATGTTTGAAATCTAGTTGTCGATACTGTCATTGATCCACCATAGGCTGGTTCATAACTTTCTAGAACTTCTTCTTCCTGTACTTCATCTTCCATATCAATATTAGAGCTACAAGCTGTAATTAGCAATAATATTATTAAAATGATACTAATATATTTTAAACCCTTCACTATGCTCCCCCTCTGGCTACAGAGCTTATTATTAAATTAATTCATTTCACTAGTTAATTAGCACAACAAATTAATTTACTTTATTTATATATTTTACTATATATTTCATAATCCCTTAAAACTCTTTTTTG
>CAYLXY010000484.1:0-1793 GCA_964387405.1 uncultured Clostridiaceae bacterium | reverse complement strand
TTCATTTAAATATATTTTTAAAATAAACAAGCCTTAAACCCAATATTTTCAAGGATTTAAGGCCTATTTGTTGATGAAAGTAAGAAAAACACTTCATCATTGTAGGTTTTTTAATTTGTCTTTATATTCTTCTTCCGATATTTCTCCAGAAGCATATCTTTCTTTTAATAATTCAATCGCTTTATTTGAAGTTGAATTATTTTGGTTGTCAGATTTTTTCATAAACATCCTAACTACAAATATAACTACTGCAATTATTATTAATAATTTTATTATGTCATATAAAATAAACCATCCACTAGTGCGGCTACCTAAATTCATCATATTATTAAAACCCCTACCTCCAAATCTATGCATTTAAGCACCTCCTATATAAATTGTCTGGGATATGGATTGTCCATATATTTATTATATACAAAGACAGACAAAGAAATTTTGGCTGTCTTTGTAAAATTATTAAGCATAATAATCTTAATCAGTTGGTGGTTTATTAGCTTCTTTTTCTACTTTTTCTTCAATTTTTTCAAGTTGACGTTTTGCAAATTCCCTTCCACCTATTCCGAAGGAAAGTGCAAATGCTACAGATAGTCCACCTAATATTAATAAGAATGCTATGTTAACTATATTTGATGCAAATTTTATTTGCTCAAGTGTCATAAATATAGCAAATGTAATAATTGTATATTTAGCAATCATTGCTGAAAATGGACTATTTCCATATTTTTTAATTAATCCTTCAACAAAGTAACCTCCAAATATTCCTGCTCCTATAATTAGGATTCCACTTAATATTAGCGGAATATATGCAATAATTGAATATCCTATAGCATTTAATACATCTAGCTTTAAAATGCTAAGAGCTTCTACTGTAATAAATAACATTATTAGAAATTGAACTAGATTACCTATTATTTTTGATATATTCAATCTTGGAATATCAGTTTCTGTCTTCTTATCTGCCCAATTATATATGTTTTCTATTCCCATACTGTGTAATAAAGATTCCAGAAGTTGTGCCACAAATTTAGCTATGTAATATCCAAATATAATAAGTACTATTGCTACAAACACATTTGGTATTGCCATAAAAATTTGATTTAATATTAAGACAATAGGTTGAGTCAAACTATCTATTTTTAATGTCTCAAGTGCTACTGTAATTATTGGAATTAAAATAATTACGAACACAACTTTTGAAAGTACATCTGCTATTACATGCTTATTTTTTTCCTCTACCTTTTCCTCTGCATTTGGCATTATTTTATTGTAATACTTGTCTACATTTGTAGTTATTAGAAGAGTCTTTGTTAAATCTCTTAATATTTTAGCTACAAAATAACCTATAAATAGGATTATAGCTGCTCCTACAAGATTTGGTATGAAAGATAATAAATTACTCATCATATTAGAAATTGGTTGAGATACTGATTCCATATCCAGAGCATCTAATATGCTGGGTAAAAACAATACATAAACAAAGAAATAAACTATTTTTGAAATAGATTTTATTTTGTTTTTACCACTTTGAGTGTCTGGTAGTTCCTCCTCCTTAGATAAATGGGTGTCTACATTAGTTTTTAATAAAATCTTTTCTACTAATTTTTCTGCAAATGAGGCTACACCCCAAGCTATTAATAATAGTAATAATGCCTTAAATATATTAGGAATATAGGCTAATATATTGTTTATTACTACATCGAAATTATACATATTACTTCCCCCTTTATAAATTTTTTACTTAGCTCGTTGCAGAACCCTACAACTCGCATATTTACTGACTTTTAATCTATTGA
>CAYLXY010000483.1:0-1795 GCA_964387405.1 uncultured Clostridiaceae bacterium | reverse complement strand
ATACAGTAAAGTCAAATTTACCGTCATTTGCATTTATTCCTGTAATCTTGATGTTTTCTCCTGCTGCTGCATAAGTTCCTACAGCAAGAGTTCCTACTGCATCAACTTTTGTTGCACTTGAAGATTGATCAAGTTTAACACCGTCTTGATATAATTCAACTATTACATCTACAGAGTTACCTGCTCCACTTACGTCAAGAGCATCTCCATTTCCATCTAGTAACTCTACTGTATAAGTTACTTTGTTAGAATCATCTGCTACTACTGTAGTTGCACTTTCAGTAATTTTCATGCTTGTTAATACTGGTACTGCTGCTGCGATATATTCAATTGTTTCTGATTCTATTCTTATTTCATCTGCGTCTAATTTACTATCTGTGTTGGCATCAAACCATATTACTAGGTTTGTAGCTTCGCCTGCTGCCGCCCCTGAATCTACTTTAACTTGTACAACTCCATCTGCATCTGCATCTACAGTGTCAAAGTTAACAGTTCCTAAATTTAATACTCCACTATAAACTCCATCTACTTCACTTGCATTAAATGCAATTGAACCTTCAATCCCATCATTGGATGCAAGGTCGTCTAGAAGTACTTTGTGTCCGAATGTTGCTAATCCTATAAATGGATTATCATATTGGTCTGTAGCTGTTAAAGTATATTCAACTGCTGAACCAACTTCTACTGTTACTCCACCTTCTACTTCAGTTACCTTTGTATTAATACCCTTATCAGCATCTACTGCTTTACGCTCTAATACAAATGTTGGCTCTTGAGTTGTTCCATCTACTATTTCTACTTCTTTTCCATTTGCTCTTGCTTCATCTATATCAAGAAAACTATCTTTGTTGGCATCATGGAAAAATTGTGGTTTAATTTTTTCAGCTGTGTCTGATGTGAATTCAAGTACTGCTTTTCCTTCTGAGTTAGCTGGTAAAACAAGTGTAGTTATTGTTCCGCTCGTTACACCAGCAAACGTATTATTAGCACCTGCTGTTAAAGTTCCTGTAACGCTTGTTAAGTCAACAGCAACTTGTTCTCCATCTGCTAATGGATTTCCATCTGCGTCTAAGAATGTAACTTCATATTTAACAGTTTGAAGTTCAGCTGATGCATTAGTTGCACCTTTAAATATGAATCCTTTCGCTTCTGGGTTTACTACTTCTACTTTTGCTGCTGTTTCTACCCATTTAACTGTTACTGCAGTGTTTCTTAAAGTTGCTTTTTCTTTAACTACTGCTTCTAGTGAGTCTGTACGACCATCTATTGAAGTGTATGTGAATGTTACTTGTCCGTTTTCGTCTGTTGTTAGAACTTGTTCTTCTTCAACTGTACCTGCTGCTGTTGCACGTACTCTAATATCTGTTCCTACTACAGCTTTTTCATCTGCTGTTTTTACTGTGTAAGTTACTGATACCTGATCGCCTACTACAGCATCTATAACAGCATTTGCATCTGTAGTTATTGTTGCTGGAACTGCTTTAGCTACTATTACATTAACTTTAGCTACTTCTTCTGTTGCAGCTACATCTTCTAAAGCTGATAAATCTAATGTTCCTTCTAATTCATAGGTTCCTGCTACATTTACATCAACTGTGTCTTCCCATGTTACTGGTACAGTTTCTACAGTTTCATCGCTTAATGTAACATCTACTTCTGTTGGTAAAGTGTACTCTCCACCAAAAGCAACATTTATATCGTTAATAGCACTTACCTCTACAACTTTTAATTCTCCTTCTACTGGTACTCCTGGTTCAATAGTACCTGTTCCATCAGCTTTTACATATGATTCATC
>CAYLXY010000482.1:0-1800 GCA_964387405.1 uncultured Clostridiaceae bacterium | reverse complement strand
TAATAGATATGATAGAATTGGTATGGAATACAATCAGAAATTAATTTCGGCATCTTCTTATTCTAGTAAAGACAAAAAAGCCACCTTTTCATTTGGAAAAAATGCGCAAACTTTTGGGACTTGATTAAATAAATACACGATTTTGTGACGAAAAAATAATAAAAAAATTACACTAGCAACAATAGATATTTATAATCTCGTAGAAGAAGATACAAAAATCACAGAAAATTCTGCTCCAATTTCAATAATATATTATGATTCTGATATTTATGATAAAGTCGTTTGAAACCTCAAAGCAATATTCAAAAATTTTGATGTAATTGATTATTTCCAATTTGAAAAAATTACAACTCACGAGGAATTAGAGTGAAGATTATTGCTCGGAGATTACGATATTATGATAAATACGATAGATATGTGACTCAAAACCGATATGACCAAACTATTCGCCACAAATAGTGCTGTATCCAATCCATCTCAATACCAAAATACCAAGCTGACATCTTTACTTTCTCAATATAGTCAAAAAGCTGATCACAAAGTTCTAAAAGAAATAAACGATATTTATTCCAAAGATATGCCGTTTGTCATACTATGAAAGACATTTATTCCAATGCAAGTAAAATCAAATGTTGCAGAAAAAATGTTTCCTGAGGAATGAGATACTTTGGATTTATATGACTACAACTGGAGAGAAATGATTTATAAAGACTTGAAGTTGGTAAGTACTGTACATATAGATGGTAAAAAAGTATGGAATCGGGACAACTTCTCAATGTTTATCAAAGATGCGCTGAATATAAAATATACGAAAACAGTAGACCAAACAGACAATGAAGACTATTATGATGATGAAGAATATTATGATTAAATAAATTCAGATTAATTATTTTTTGTAAATAACAAAATGTTTAGTATTTTTGAAATTATACAGTTAGCTATTATTTTGGCGATTTCTATTGGATTGCATGAATATGCACACGCCTATGCTTCTCACAAACTTGGAGATCCTACCCCAAAATTACAATGAAGATTGACGCCAAATCCATTGAAACACATAGATCCTGTGGGATTTGTAATGATTTTTTTGATACATTTTGGACGAGGGAAACCAGTACAAATCAATCCTGGTTATTACAAAAATCGTCGTGTATGAGAATTGATGGTAGCTCTTGCCTGACCTGCAACGAATATTGTTTTGGCTTTTTTGGGGGTATTGTTTATTATTTTATCCACAAAATTCGGTTCTCTTGGGAGCTATATTGATGCTTCTGAGCCTTTTATCTATTTCTGGATATTGTTTGCAAAAATAAATGTGACTTTGGCTATTTTTAATATGCTACCAATTCCTCCACTTGATTGATTTAGATTGGTAAAAATGATTTCTTGGAAACTAGGAGAATTGATAGAACAATATACAATGTATATCTCGATATTTTTCTTGATCATAATATTAGGGCCTGGAAGATGAGTTGTAGGAAATTTCTTGAATACAGTAAGCAACTGGATATTGGACTTCTTTTTTGTAATATTATGACAGGTGTTTTACTAAATTTATAAGGGGAAAACCGAAATTACGATGAAATCAAAACCACTTTAATAAATAATTAAATCAAATGTTGGACAAACTACAAAACATAGAAAAAAAATATCTACAATTACAAGAACAATCTATGGATCCAGATATAATGGCTGATATGCAAAAATATATCGCACTCAATAGAGAATTATCAAATTTGAAAGAATTGTACGATCTTTCTATTGCCTATAAAAAACATACAAATCAAGTAAAAGAAGCAA
>CAYLXY010000481.1:0-1804 GCA_964387405.1 uncultured Clostridiaceae bacterium | reverse complement strand
TTATTATTTACAAGTAGGGGAATTTTTATACAGTATATTTTATCTTATTAATCCTACTCTTCGTATTTTAATATCTGTACTTATATGAATATCTATATTAGGGAATATCTTTCGCCAATCTCCCTCTACTTCTTTCCATAATTTATAATGGGATTGTCTTAAATATCTATCTATACCTAACACATCAGTTTCAAATTCTTTTTGTATTTTATTTAGTGCAATTGTAGCTCTTTCTTCTGTTACTCTTTGAACCATATTTTCTATTTCTTCAACATTTTTAGCATTTAACATGTCTTCTTCTGCTTCAAAGTATGTCTGTTTAATATCTCCTTCCATTTCAACTTCTATTAAAATCTTAATATTGTTTTTATCTCTTACTAGTGTAAATTTAGGTTTTTTAGGTCTTAAATCTACAGGAATGGTATGTCCTCTGTACTCAATTGACATACCACTTAAATACTTTGCTTGACCTTTTAAAACTAGTAAATGTGCAGTTTCCATTTCCCCTAACCAACCTTTGAATTGGAAGTCACTAATTATACCTGCACCAGCTACTTTTACATCTGTTTCTCCTGGCATTATTTTAGGTATAATGGTATTTCCATTTTCATGAAGATCCTTAAGTATATCTCCTACAGAACTACCTACTGTTCTTGGTATTCTATCTGTCCTTCTAAATAATCCTGAAATAAATTCACCTAACCTATTCTCCATGGCAGGTACAACATTTATAACTTCTTGTGCAGAATCTTCTGTAATAGCAAGGACAACACGCCGGCTTATAAATTCACTGTTTTCTATTCCATCAAGTATTTGACGAAAGACTTTAGGGTCTTTAGCTATATCTGATCCTATAATTATGGTTCTTAAATGCCCTAAAAAGATTTGTCTATTACTTCTATCTGCCATTATTCTAGAAACACTGTATAAGGTTTCACCAACAGTTGAAACAACAATGTCTTTAGCATCATCTTTTTTGTGTTCTGGAAAGGAAAAGGTAAATACATAAGGATTTGCTGGTTTTTCATCAATTATAGGGCCTTTATATTTATCTATACCTACTGAGCTAATATGTGCCCTATCTTCTATTTCTATTTTATCCCAACATCCGGTTAATAAAAAAGAAATTATTAATATAAAAGCAATTACTTTATTATCCATTTGTTCTTGCCTCCTTGCTTAGCTTTGTTTGTATAAGTAAAGATACTAAAACAATTAATGGTATAACAATTATCATTATGCTGGCAAAGTATTTAGTATATTTACCTACTATTTTATAAAGATGGGCTAAGTTTTTGGGAATTAAAGAAGCAAAGTATACAAAAGGTAACAAGGGTGCAGCCAAGTAAGCCTGGTCTTTAGAGTTTGTTATGGATTTAACCATTATATTAGATGCTAAATACATAGGAGCTATAGTTGTAAACACAGTTACTACCCATGCACTCATAACTATTACTTGTATGTTTTCTATAAAGAGTCCTGGAAGTTCTATGGTATCGAATAAATCTAATGTGGGCCAAATCAAACTTTTTATTTGTATTGATCCAAATTGTGCAAAAGTAGCTACTATGATTAATAAATAAAATAATATTACTGCTACTACAGCAATTGTTCCCTTCATAGATTCTTTAGGCTTTTTTAAATTGGCTCCAAAAAATAAAATCATTTCTAAACCTAAAAAGCTTAGTGTAGTAACTGGAATACCCTTTAAAATTTGAGGTAAGGTAATTTGAAATACTGGAAGTAGATTTTTAAGGTCCGCTTTTATAAAAGACAATGAAAATATAAATATTATAACTACTAT
>CAYLXY010000480.1:0-1806 GCA_964387405.1 uncultured Clostridiaceae bacterium | reverse complement strand
TTTTCCTGGTTTCACCCTATTTATTCCAAAGTTATTGCCGATATATATTATAAGAGAAGAAAAAATATTAAAAATAGGAGGTATTCAACTTGAAAATAGAAAAAATACAATCTAGTTTTTATGTAGAACCTGTTAAAAGTGTTAATCCTAAACATCTTGAAAATAAAAGTAGTAAAGAAGAAAATCTATTAGATGAAGCTGCTATATATGAGCATTCAGAAAACAAAAAACCTCTTACTTATACAAAATCTGGCCATGTATATGATCATGAGACAGTAGACAAACTAAAAAAACAAAGTGAACAAGCTCATGCTTATCTTAAAGGTTTAGTAGAAAAACTACTATTAAAACAAGGACATTCCTTAAAAACCATTAGTGCAGAAGAATGGGCTGATGTTGAAATTGATGAAGCTACAAGGCTAGAGGCGCAAAAAATGATAGATCCTGGTGGTCCATACAGTCCTGAAGCTGTTAGTGATCGTCTAGTAGATTTTGCAATGGCTATTTCCGGTGGTGATATAGAAAAGCTTGATAAACTAAAAGAGGCAATAGAGGAAGGTTTTAGACAAGCAGAAGAGATACTTGGAGAGCTACCTGAAATATCTAAAGAAACCTATAAACTTACTATGGAAAAATTAGATGCCTGGGCTAATGAAGGACTAGAAGAAAATAAGTAATACAAAATTCCCCTTTCTAGCATAATATTAAAGCTAGAAAGGGGAATCTTTTATTAGGTGGTTTACTTTCTGCAATGACTACAACACATTCCCAGGTGGACAAATTCCTAACATGATTGACAAACTAATTACCTGTATAATATTATTTATTGTTATTAAATATTTTAGACCCTTTAATCTTAATACTTTATCTGTTGTATTTATTAGCGGGTTAGATACATTAATTAAGGGAACAAACCCCTACTATTAACCGTCTAAAAGATATATAATAATATAAAAGGGGATGAATTTAATGTCAACTAAAAAATCAGTTATTTTAACTATTTTAAGTCTTTTTATAATTGTTTTAATAATGTCTTCATGCAGTGCAAGTAAGATTATGACAGAAAGCTCTACACAGGACAATGCTATGGATAGTGTTGAATCTCCTGAAATGGGTTTTGATTATGATGAAGAATCAGGGACAGATTTTAATAATAGTGTGGAGCCTAAAAAGGTAATTACAAGCATATATCTATCTTTAGAGACTATGGAATTTGATTCTACTATTAAAAATTTAGACAATATTATTAATAAAAATAATGGATATATAGAAAATTCCTATGTTTCTAATAGTAGTCGTACAAGTAATAAAGTTTTTAAACGTGCAGAATATACTATAAGAATACCCAGGGACAATTTAGAAGTATTTACTAGTGGAGTAGACTCTATTGGAAGTGTAATTTCTAAAAACACTTCAAGAGAGGATATTACAAAACAATATTATGATACTGAAAGCAGAGTGGATTTATTGGAAGCTAAAGAAAAAAGAATGATTGCTCTCCTTGAAAAGGCCCAAAATATGGAGGATATTATTGCTATAGAAAATCAATTAAGCGAAATAATTCATCAAAAAGAAAATTTAACTAGAAATATTTTAGATATGGATGATAAGATTTCTTACAGTATAGTGAATATAAATATTTCTGAAGTAGAAAAACTTAGAACAGATATTACTACAGAAACAACTTTTGCAAGTAAAATCTCTAATGCTTTTACTGATTCTTTATATATGTTTAAAGTAGGTGTTCAAGGATTTGTAGTTGTTTTCATATATATTCTGCCTTTTGCATTAATTGCAGGATTGATA
>CAYLXY010000479.1:0-1807 GCA_964387405.1 uncultured Clostridiaceae bacterium | reverse complement strand
ATCTGAATGAGTTCATCAGGTAACTGTAATTTTCTACCCCATCCCAAACTGTTATCTAAATTAAAGGAAATGATACTCACTGAACCATTCTCCTTAATAATTTTGTAATAATCATGATTACCAATAAGATATTTAACCATGCCACTTGGCACAAGAGTTGGTGAGAAATTAGCTAAACGGGTAATTTCATCCTGAAAAGCATTTAAAACCGGTAGATAAAAGCGCTCTGCCTTGTTCGCTAAGTTTCGCCATTTCAAACCTTGGCGTTGAAGATCTCTAAGTTCATTGAAAATAGGTGTTATTTCATCGAAATATAAATTTGAAACGGGGATGCCAAACCAATCTTTTCCAAAATTGATTGTAGATGATAAACGGGAATGTTTAATGGCATAATGTCTGTTTTTTGCAGAAATGCCCCATTCATTTCCAGTATCCGTTTGGGTAATAATAATATCTCTAACATCTCCAATCGCACCTCTTTGATCCGATTGGGTTTTGACTGAGAAATGACCTTTTGCTAAATTCTTATCCTGGTCGATTAAGAAGTCTAATACCTGATTAGCGGCATGATGTATCCTCTGTTGCTCTCTTAATGGACATTGATTAAAGCTATTCGTTACAACAAGGTATTGATCATTTTCTTCAATAGTTGCTGGGAGTGTGTTTGACAAATATTCTAATAATCCATACTCAAAAGCACGACCTGTAATGTTTTGGCTTAATCTCATAGTTTCACATCTTTGCTTAAAATAACAACTTCGTTTGAGGTTTTGTCCTTAGACATACCATAGACCCATTCCAATGGAATAATGCGATAATCCTTATATAAGTAACGCACCTCAGGGCAATCATTATATGAAAGGATCCACCTATCTCGTTGGTTTAACATGTCTGCTAATCTGGTATGGTCAAAATCAATATGGGTATGCCCATTTATGCCATAAAGGGCTTGTTTGTTGAGATATGGAGGGTCTAAATAAAGAAAGGCGTCGCTGTTGATTGGGATTGATTCGCTAAAATCAAGACAATCGACGTTAAAGCTTTTAACAGAAAAATTCCTCAGCCGGTCAATGGAGCTTTCAGTAAACCTTGGATGTCCAGGTGACATTCCACCTGAAAGTGTGGTGCCTGAGAATGAGGATCTGTTTAAAACATAGAATACAGCAGCACGTTCGAGATCATCTTTTATTCCCTGAAAATCTTTCTGCAATCGATAGAATGCCTGCTTGGCCAGTGGGTGCACGGACTTGACTTGATCTGCAAGCTCCTGCGGTTTTTTTAGAAGAATCTTCCAAAAGTTTATAAGAGGCTCAAAAAGGTCATAGCCACGCACTTGCATTCTCGTGGTGCTCGCAAGTTCAATGGACCCGCCACCTAGAAAAGGCGAACAAAGAGTTGTTTCGTTATCTGGTATCAACCGTAATATGGTGCTAACTGCCCTGTTCTTGCCACCAGGATATCGTAATGGTGAGCGCGGATATTTTTTAGGTAAGGGCGAAGCAAGCTTCGAAACAGGTCCTTTTCCCTTTGAAACTGTTGTTGTTGAATAAAAAGGCAGGGTCATGTTTTGAGATATTTTATGGTTCTTGTCTTGTTTTAAACTAGCCATGATAATTAATTGTATTGTACCTCATCCTTGAGGTCTTTATCTGGTTAAAGCTTGCCAGGTTTTTGTTATTTTAGATGGTGATGCAAATTGCCATCATCCCAAGCGACTTGATGGATTGACGCCTTTAGGCCGATGAGCTTGTAGGTGATGGCTTGTAAGTTTTTTGGGTTGCCGCTGGTGTAGAAATGGATGCGACCA
>CAYLXY010000478.1:0-1808 GCA_964387405.1 uncultured Clostridiaceae bacterium | reverse complement strand
TACTAGATAAAAGATATATACTGAATAGGTATGATTAATTTATTAGGAGAGATATGATGAAGAAAGAAATAACGTTTGAAGAATTAAAGATTAAGAAAGAGATTTTAAAAGGTATTTCAGACCTTGGCTACGAGGTACCTACACCAATTCAAGCACAGGCTATTCCTAAGTTATATGCTGGTAAAGATATTATAGGACAAGCACAGACAGGTACTGGAAAAACAGCTGCATTTGGTATTCCAATGCTAGAAAAAGTTAATCCGAGGCAAAAAACACCTCAAATATTAATTTTGACACCTACAAGAGAGTTATCAATGCAGGTTGCAGATGAAATAGGAAAATTTGCTAGACATTTAAATGGTGTAAAATCCATGGCTATATATGGTGGACAACCTATAAATAGACAAATTAGAGCATTAAGGCAAGGGGTTCAAGTTATTGTTGGAACACCAGGAAGATTACTAGACCATATTAATAGAAGAACATTAAAGTTAGATAAAATTATCGGAGTAGTATTGGATGAAGCAGATCAAATGTTAGATATGGGATTTTTAGATGATATTGAAACAATACTTAAAGAAACACCAGATACAAGACAAACAGTTATGTTTTCTGCTACAATGCCTAGAGAAATAGAAAGAATAGCAAAAAACTATATGAAGAACTATGAAAAAATAAAGGTAGTTCATAAAGAATTAACTGTACCTGCAACTGCTCAATATTATTTTGAAGTTAAACCCCATGAAAAATTAGATGCATTATGTAGAATATTAGACATGGAAAATGTTGATCTTGGCATTATATTTTGCAGAACAAAAAGAGGTGTAGATGAACTGGTAGAAAGTCTTCAGAGTAGAGGTCATTCTGTAGAAGGTATTCATGGAGACTTAAAGCAAAGTCAAAGAGACAGAGTAATGAAAAGATTTAGAGATGGAGCTCTAGATTTATTAGTTGCAACAGATGTTGCTGCTAGAGGAATAGATGTTGATAATATTGATTTAGTTATTAACTATGATATCCCTGAGGACTTCGAATACTATGTGCATAGAATTGGTCGTACTGGTAGAGCAGGAAAAGAAGGACTTGCATATACATTAGTTACAGGAAGACAAATACGAACATTAAAAGCTTTAGAATCCTACATAAAAGGAAAGATAAAGCGCAAACCAATCCCAACTGTTAATGATATTGCAGAAAATAAAAAACAGATGATAGGAAAAGAAATAGTAGAAATCATTGAAGAAGGCGGCATTTCAGAATATGTTAACTTAGTTGAACAATTATCTGAAGACCAAAGTTCTATTGATGTTGCAGCTGCATTATTAAAAATGGTAATGAACCAAAACGAAATAGATGCATTTGAAACAGCTCAAACTATTACTAAGGGAAAAACTAAAGTTAGTGGTAATATGGTTAGAATGTTTATTAATATTGGTAAAAACCACGGAGCAGGACCAGGAGACATATTAGGTGCTATAAGTGGAGAAAGTGGCATAAGTGGAGACCTTATAGGTGTAATAGATATGTATGATAAATTTACATTTGTTGAGGTACCAGAGGAAGTAGCTGATAGAGTGTTAGATTCTATGCATAGAAATAGAATTAAGGGCAGAATGATAAATATGGAGCCGGCCAATAAAAAATAAATTATGTCCTAATTGACTTGTCCAATGATAATTTTGGATAAATACTGGGTTATTTGATAAAATCGGAGGAATTCTTTTCATAATAAAAAGAGTTCTTCTTTGTTTTTTGAAGAAATTTATTTGAGATTTAGTTTTATATTTTTAAATATTAAGTATAAATTA
>CAYLXY010000477.1:0-1825 GCA_964387405.1 uncultured Clostridiaceae bacterium | reverse complement strand
TAAAAGGTGGGTTATGAGACTTCACAGTAGAGCCTTAAAAGAAGTTGATGAAATATTGAAATTGACCACTAAAAGCCACTTGTAGGCTGGGTTAAGGTGTGGTATTATTAAGATGTAAAGATATATAGAAATTTATAGATAGTCCTTCAGCCAAGCTGTTGGGCTATTTTTTTATAGGAGAGTTACAAATGAAAGAAGAAAGAAAGTGTCAATATGAAAACTGTAGAATGGAAACTGAGAGAGGTAGTGTCTACTGCAAGTACCATGTTCGTATGGTAGAGTCTTATGAAAAGATGTCACCAGAGTTAAAGGAAGTTTATGATAGAATTAAAAAAGAAAGATACGGTTAGCCTTAGAGCACTTAGCTTTAGGGCTTTTTCTATGCCCTCTTATAAATCTAAATTAATTGAGATTATCTGAAATAAGAGATATACTCTAAATAAGATTATAAATTATTTTACTTAGGGGGACAATTTAATGAAGATAGATTTTAGAGCAGATTATTTTACTGAAGATTCCAGTAGCCCTATTGATGATGAGACTAAAAGATATTTTATAAGAAACCTAGAATATATAGTAAATAAGCTTATAGAAAACTTAAAATTACCTAGTAATTGTAGCATAGTTATTCCTAATAGTTTTGGAGAAGATTTATATAAGTTTCAATCAGATAAAGGACTTAACCAAGAATATACAGATAGTTCAATGGGAACTGCTTTTGCTAAAGTATTAGACTATATAGAAGATAGTAAATCAAATACAGCTATATTTATTAATAAAGCATTAGTGTTTTCATTATATTCTGATGAGGATATAGAAAATATGACCGAAGAACAAAAAGAAATGATAATACCGTGTAGAGATATAGCTATTAATACCATACACCATGAACTTATCCATTTACATGATGAAGAAGTTGCTGGTGATAAATATAATAAATTTAAGTCAGATTGTGGAAAAGACTTGATGAGTAACATGAAAGATATAGCAATAATGGTTTGGAGAGAATACTATGCATGTAGATTATCTGCAACTACTTATAACTGGGAAAAGATAGACGAGGATTTCGAAAATCTAATTAAACAAATAAACTATGTATATAAAACTACAGAAGAAAATGTATTTGAATATAGAATGTCAGGGGACTTAGATGCTCTTATAGATAGAGTAGGATCAATGATACCAACACTTCTAAACTATGCAGCTTATGAACTAGGTAGACTTTCATACTATAAAAAAGAATCCTTCAAAGGAGACTTGAGATATTTAGATGAAAGACTTATAAATACCTTTTTTTATAAAACATGGATAGGGATGAATGAACATCTAGATGAATTGTTTGACATATATCCCTATCTAGAATTAAACTCATTTAATAATTTAAGCAATACAATACTTAAATGTTGGAACTCATTAGGTATATATCCAAAGGATAGTGAGAATGGTATGTATATTTCAATACCGATCTAATTATAACAACCAGCTCTAGAGCAAATAGCTTTAGGGCTTTTTCTATGCCCATTTTTGGAGGTGATTAAGATTCCAATGAAACCACTTAAGCCATGTAAGCACCCACAATGTCCTGAACTAACTGAAGGAAACTACTGTGAAGAACATGAAAGAGAGATGGAGTACAAACGAATGAACAGTCCTTACAGTAAACTCTACAGCACCAGCAGGTGGCAACGCTTGAGAGAGTATGTTTTAAGTAAAGAACCTCTATGCATAGAGTGTAAGAAAAAGAAAAGAATAAGACCTGCAACAGTAGCAGACCATATCAAACCACATAAAGGTGATGAAGAACTCTTCTATGATGAAAGCAATC
>CAYLXY010000476.1:0-1833 GCA_964387405.1 uncultured Clostridiaceae bacterium | reverse complement strand
TCTCAGGAGTGAGATGCTCCGGTCGCCGGCAGAGCGGCGGCGGGCCGCCGATGAGATAATAGCGGGCATGGGAAGCCTTTCTCCTGTGGACGCTGCTCCCTATCTGCCCCCCGTTGCTGCCGCCATGGGCATATTCCCCCACGAGCTTGCCGGCCTGCTGGAGGAACAGAGGCAAAAGGCTTCCGCCGGTCCTGTCTCCAGGGAGGAAAGGGCCGCTCCGGAGCCAAAGAAAAACGCCCCAATCGACGATGTGGAGGCCGCAGTCTGCTCCATCCTCTGGAGGGACGACCATATCAGGGTGACTGCCGATGCCGTTAAGGTTCTCTCTCTTCTGGCTGATGACCGGATGCAGACGGTAGCTGCCGCCCTGATGTCCGCCTCCTCCCTGGAGGAGCTGGAGGAGCAGTGGCACTCCCTGGGAGAGACGGTGCCCTTTGAGGCCTTGGCCAGGGGAGGGGACTGGTCCGAGCCCCTGGGCGAATCCGGCGAGGCCTGGACCGCGCTGCTTGAAATTCTGGGCAGAAGGCGGGACAGGCGGGAGTATGAGGCCATAAGGGTAAAGCTCTCCCGGGGGGAGGCGTCAGGAGAGGATCTTCTCAGGTTCAGGGAGGTGGCAAGATCCCTGAAGACAGACAGGAGAGAGGATTCATGAGGGCAATCCGGAGCAGAGGTGCGGCTTTGTGAAAGAATTGGAAAATGGGGGCGGGGTTTGATATACTTCTGAATGGTTAAACGTTCGGAGGAAAACAATGAGACTTGACAAGTATCTGAAGCTGACCAGGCTGGTCAAAAGACGAACCGTCGCCCAGGAGATGATATCCATCGGCGCAGTCAGAATTAACGAAAGACAGTGCAAGCCCGCCTCGGAAGTAAGGGCGGGCGACATAGTCGACATCGCCTATCCCTCCAGGATTCTGACTGTGAAAGTCCTGTGTGATGATGAGGCCGTGTTGAGAAGGCGCAACAGCCCCATCGCCTATGAAGTGAAGGAGGAGAGGCGGGTCGATCCTGCTGAGAAACCCTGGTAGCGTTAAAAGTTAAAAGGAGCTGATGCGGGTGAGCAGTATTATAGGTGTACATGGTAGAGAGATCATCGATTCCCGGGGGAATCCTACAGTAGAGGTGGAGGTTTGGCTTGATAGCGGCGCCACCGGCAGGGCTGCAGTGCCTTCCGGGGCATCTACGGGGACGTACGAGGCCGTGGAGCTTCGGGACGGCGGGTCCAGGTACGGCGGAAAAGGCGTTCTTAAGGCCGTGAACGGCGTTAACGAAAAAATTGCCCCGGCCATAATAGGCTTCGATGCCTCCGAGCAGGCAGCTCTGGACAGGACCCTTATCGAACTGGACGGCACCCCCAACAAGGGCGAGCTCGGCGCAAACGCTATCCTGGGAGTCTCCCTTGCCGCGGCCAGAGCGGCTGCAGAGGATCACGGGATGCCCCTTTGGGCCTGGCTTGGCGGCCTTGGCCCCTTCTCCCTGCCCACTCCCATGATGAATGTCATAAACGGCGGCGCCCATGCCGACAACAACGTGGATATACAGGAATTTATGATAGTGCCCCACGGTGCGGACACCTTTGCCGAGGCTCTCCGCATGGGCTCTGAGATATATCATGCGCTTAAGCAGACGGTCAGCACCAAGGGCTACAGCACCGCCATAGGTGATGAGGGGGGATTCGCCCCTGATCTCAAGGACAACAGAGAGGCCCTGGATCTCATCCTTGAGGCGGTCCGGGAGGCAGGGTACGAGCCTGGCAGGGAAGTGGCCCTCGCCCTGGATCCTGCGGCTTCGGAGTTCTTCACCGATGGTCAGTACCACTTCGCCGGAGAGAGC
>CAYLXY010000475.1:0-1834 GCA_964387405.1 uncultured Clostridiaceae bacterium | reverse complement strand
GAACACCCTTGCTGACAAATCGTTAGCGAGGGTTACCTTTCGTTAGCGAAGGTATCAATCGTTAGCGAGGGTATACCACCCCTAATCGCCATACTTTTTATTCCAACAGTCAATACACATTGTTTGACCGTTCTCTTCCGTTATGAAAGTGGCAAGATACTCACCGCCACAAAGTGGACAAGTATAAAAAACATATCCTTTTGCATCATCGTATGTATTTTGTTCAAGTTCATCATAATTGACGTTATCATCAAAAATCACATTATCGTTCATTTGCTACTTTCCTTCCATTTTTATTAAGCACACATTTTTGAATATTCATCAACCCAAGTTTGACCTATCCCAAGTTGAAATCCGTTTTCACTTGCTGTGAGCATTTTAGCAAGGGAAGCATTATGACCTGTCGGGAGAGTCCGTAAATGCTTACTGACATCAACGATTTTCTCGACGACTTCAATTTCGACTACGTTTTCCATTGCCGTTTGAACAGTCGGAATACTGTCAACGTTTATCTTTGCACCCTGTTTCAAAGAAACGGTCACCGTTTTATCCTTGATAATATCCCAGTATTTCGATAGCAGGATAACTCCAGCTATCGAAGCAATCGTAACAGCGGCTATAATTATTTCGGTTTTATGTTCCTTAACTTTTTCAAAATAGCTCTTTTTTTCACTCATATGATTCGTCTCCTTTTTGCTATATTTTAATAAATCCTTGTCTTATCCAAATTATACAGCAAAAAACAAGAAATGCTCTTCACGCTTTGTGAAGTATGAATGTATAGGCATATCTACATTTTTAAGGAGTTTTCCACAAAAGAAAAGGCATACGGATTGCCGAGACTCAAAAATGATAGCATCATTTCCATTCCTATTGCTTTGTTCAAATTCTGTCCAAAATCCGTATCCACCATGCCAATAACATATCTGAGAGCCAAATAGTAATCTGCAAGGTTAGCGTACTCTGATGAGCTTTTCAAGATGCGCATACATTCAACAATACATCCGTTCATATCACGGGAATAAGATTGTTTATTCGCTTCATTGATAGTGTCGGGTATGTTTTTATTAAGCAAGTAACTCTTAATAAAATTCCCCCTACTAGCTTTGCCGTAAAGTACTGCTTCTCCCATTTTTATTGATTGTTCATCAGGGAGCAAGGCGTATAAAACATAAATCAACCAGAGAATATTAACGATGGATTCTTCAATTTCCGACTCATCAAACGATTTCTCATACGCATCCATAGCCCTTTCAAACAAACTACGAGTAACGGTTCCACCTTGTTTTATTTCAGTCGATATTCTATTCGTTATATTATAGCCCTCAGTAAAAGAAGCATCCTCCAATGCTTTATCCGAACACACAGTTGGGAACATTATATCAAACGAAGATACAACATTTTCCCATGTAAGGGCAGCCATGGTTAAATCCAGCGATGAGAAATCGGCTCTGACAAACTCATCCAATGGGCGGCCATAACGAGCGGCGATTTTCTGAAGCGTGTCTAAGTCAGGTTGCCTTTTCCCGCTTTCATACATTGAGATAGTATTGTATTCAACGTTTAGAAATCTCCCAAGTTCCTGTTGCGTTTCACCATGGGCTTTCCGCAAATCTTTAATATTCTTTCCCAGCCTTGATGGTTCTGTACCCATACAGCGTTTATCCTCCTCTCTTACTCATCTGCAGACTTTCAATCTGACAGCGTATTGTGTAGTTATCTCCTGAAATGCTGAATCTCGAATTGCTATAACGACCTTCGCCGTCCGCGTAATTAAACAGATTTTCAAGCCTGTATATTTCCCGCTCATCGTCATCCATTACATCAGTAACCA
>CAYLXY010000474.1:0-1846 GCA_964387405.1 uncultured Clostridiaceae bacterium | reverse complement strand
AATTGTTTATAAATAATTCAATCCAAAACATTATATAGTCTAAGTTTGTCTACCCCCAGCATTTTTTACTTTACTACAGGTCGACAGATTGTTTTCTAAAAAAAATTAGATGTCTTATTATCAATTATACCTAAAAATTCCTTCTCTAACCATCTTTCACTTCTACTAATAAATAACAACAATGAATCTTTATCTTTCCGTATATAGTTATTTAGTTCTGATTTTAATTTTAATAAATTTAATTCAGTTAAGTTTCCTTCGAATACGGACTTCTGTATATGTGTCAGATATTTTTTGCAGATTTTAAATATATTTCTAGAAACCCTTGCACTACCTTCATCAGTAACAATATCATACATTAATATTATATACACATTATATCACCACCATATTTTAAATCCACTATATTCTTTTTCTCCAATTATTTCTTTTATAAGTTTGTAACATTCTAATCTAATAAGATATCTATAGGATACTTCTCTGCCAAGATCTCTGTGTTTTATAGTACGTTTTAATCTTACATCATACTCCATTAATATTGTTTTTTTTGCAGATTCTTTTAAATATAAGAAATTAGATCCCTCATCAAAATCATTTTCGGTAATTTGATTTCTATTAAGCAGCGAAAATATCATCCTTTCACCTATTAATGGTTTAAATATCTCAGCAATATCTAAACATAAGGAAAATCTTTTAGTTCCTGGTTCATGCAAAAAACTTATTGTAGGATTTAATTGTGTTTTATATATTTCTGATAAAATAGTTGTATAGATAAGACTATTTACAAAAGAAAGCAAAGAATTAATCATATTATCTGGAGGCCTTTTTACTCTTTTTTGAAAGTTTATATCTTGTCTTACAATATCATTCCAAGTTGAATAATATGTTTTTCTTATATTTCCTTCTATTCCCATAAGTTCATTGATGCTTGTACCATAATCTAACCTGTTTATTAAACTTTGTATTCGTTTCATAGGCTCATCAAGTTCTATTCCCCTACCATTATAATACCTTAAGTTTCTATATATATTATGAGAAGCTGCCCTTAATATTTCCTTTGCTATTTTCACTCTGCTTTCATTATCATCATATTTTTTTACTTGATTAACTAATAGATATCCACTAATATTACTTTCTCTAGGATAATAGCTACCACTATAAAATCCATAGTAATTGAATATATGCATAATAATCTTTGCTTGTGACATAAAATTCAAAAGCTTTGTATTCATCCCAACTTCCCCAAATAAATATATCTCATCTGTCACCTCAGCTTTTAAGTTCTTTTTATCCCCTTCAGGTGTAGTTATCACAATATTATTATCTTTTCTTCTTAAATCTCCATCTCTAAATATATAAAAAGTTTCTCCCATATCTCCCTCCCATATAAAACTATTTATAACATACATATGCTTTCTCTAATCTCTAAATCGATCTTTTAGAAAAAGTTATTCCAATCACCTAGTTCATCTTCGTATACCAAGTCTTTTATAGGGGTTACTCCCTTTTCTTCACTATATTCACAATTAAATCTTTGTATTCTTTCAAATCTATTTATTTCATATATCTTTATATTTTTATTGTTTGTTAAATAATATGGTATCGATACTGTATAATTCATAATACTATGTCTTGCTTTAGCTTTTTTTCTTTTTAAATCTTCTATATCTTCTTTACTCGCATTTGTTATTCTTTTTTTTTTTTTAATTGTTTTCATTTTTTCTATTTCTTCTTTATTATCTTTAAATACATCTTCTGGTATAACTGTTATTGAATTTATTTTTCTAAACATTTTTTTAGCCTTAGATTTGTCTATCTTATTTGTATATAATCTTTTAATATAATT
>CAYLXY010000473.1:0-1850 GCA_964387405.1 uncultured Clostridiaceae bacterium | reverse complement strand
GTCTCATCAATTCATTTAGTGAATTAAAGGTTAAATCTATTATTACAGCTCCTTCTATTTCTGTGCCATCTATTGTAAAGGTTATGTATAATATAAGAATACAAAGATCTTTTTTATTTTCAACATCTTTTCTAAGATCTGTTTTGTTAAATACTTCTACTTGAGGTAATGTATATTCTAGTCCTGTATTAAGGAAGTTTCCCATTCCTCCAATTATAGAGTTCAAAATTATATTTCCTACTTCTCTTAATACATCGAAGTCCATATCTGTAAAGTCCATATCTTCTTCTATATTATTGGTTTTTTCCCCCATACATAAACTTAGAAACCTTTTCATTTTGTTAGCTGGAAAAATTAAATTTGCTTCTCCTGTTATTTTATTTCCAAAGTTAATAGAAGATACCATCAAAGCCCCCTCTGGTATCCCTTCAAAACATTTGTTTACTTCTGTATCTTTATTTTTTGAACTTAGGATATTTATATTTGGAACATTAAGCACTATTTTTTTATCGGTTATCTCAGAAAGTGTGTTTGCAGCTTGTCCAGCACTTATATTAAACATTTCTTTTAATATGTCATAAATTAAATTATTATTCATTTATATCTTCCTTTATAATTTCATATACTAACTTTGCTTTTTCTTCATTAAATGGTTTATTTATAAAGTCAATTATTCCATATGACTCCATTTCTTTTTTTACCTCTTTTTGTACATCTGCAGAAACCACAAATATTTTATGTTGGCTATCATATTCATCTATAAGTTTTATTAATTCTTGTCCATTTACATTAGGCATAAGTAGGTCAACAAATACATAATCTGGTTTTATTTCTTTGTATTTACTAAAACCTTCTTCTCCATCATTAGCCATGGTTATTTCAGCATATTGAAAAAATTCCTTTATATGTTTAGATAATACTATTTGAGAAAATCTAGAATCATCAACTATTAATATTTTCATTTTTTCACCTCTTCTATAGTATCTAGATGCATTATATCATAAATTTTTTAATTATTGCTTTATATAATAAAGTTTTCTTTCCTTATAGTATACAGACTTCAAATTACATATTTGAGTAAGCTCATCAGCTCTTTTAAAATTTATAGCTATATCTTCTGCTTTATGGGCATCTGAACCTATAGTAATGTATTTTCCCCCTAGTTCTTTAAATCTTTTAAGAATCTCAATAAAATTATCTGCCGTTTTTTTGTCATGAATCTTTCTTGTGTTTATCTCTATTGCTTTTTCTGCATAGGCAATTTCTTTAAGAATTTCATCTATTAAATCAGGAAAATCTCTATAATAAAGTCCCTTATCTTCATATAATGAATATCTTGTTATATAATCCATATGACCTAAAGAATCATATAAATCATAATGTTTCACTAATAGAAGAATAGCTTTTAAATACTCCTCATATGCTTGCTCTTTACTTTTTCCTATATAGTACTCCTTATAATAAATATCCATCTTATTTACAACATGAATAGAACCAATAATAAAATCAAAGGGATAATCGTTTTTAAGATTTTTAATTTCCTCTAAGGAGTCTTCCCTAAAGCCTATTTCAACACCAAGCAGAAGCTTATCATTTCTATATTTTTCATACTCATTAAAGTATTGGTCAGGATCAAATATAAATTCGCCTGGTATATGATGTTTATAATCCATATGATCTGTTATTATAAGACCGATTCCTAAATCATTTGAAACTCTAATAGCATCTTCTATCTTCATTTTAGAATCTGTAGAAAAATCTGTATGAATGTGACAATCAAACATGTTTTTACCTCCATATATAAGTTATATTGCTATAATAACATTTAAATCTAAAAAGTTAAAATAATT
>CAYLXY010000472.1:0-1854 GCA_964387405.1 uncultured Clostridiaceae bacterium | reverse complement strand
CGCTTGTTCAATCGTTTAAAATCTTTTAAATCGGGCGACGAAAGGAGCCTAAAGGTTTTGCTTTAAGAAAGGAGTGATTTTATAGCTGTACCAGTTTCAAAAAGAAAACCCTCTACTTTAGAAGCTCATACTAAGGTTATAGAATTAGCTAGGTATAGTATTAGGGCTTGTTTTAATGAAAAGATATTTCCGAGAAGAAGTAGAAGGGCAATAGCCAATAGAATTGTAGATTCTGTTGTATTGATTCACAGTAATGTATATAAGGCTAATAACACTTATGTATCTGATAAGAGTGATGCTGAATATAGGCTTGAATTGCAAAAAGAAGCTATTAGAGAGATCAAAGAACTACCTCCAAACATAGAACTTGCTTACCATTTGTTCAGCATAGAAGGAAGAAAAATTGATTATTGGGTAGGCTTGATATTGGAAGCGGAAGAACTTTTGAAAAAATGGCATAAAGCAGATAAGAAAAGATTTAAAAAATATATGTAAATATTTATAGGGTAATGGCTGCAAAAACAGCCCTAGGAATTGGTGGCTTCGTTCTCCTTACGTGTCGAATTCTAACAATGTTCGTAATGTGAACACTAGTGGAGCGCTGAACAACAACAATGCCAACAATTCTTACGGGCTGTCCCCCGATTGTGTGTAAAGCCTGTTATAAAGTAAGCCAAGAGCTGAAATCCGAGCACCACATACAAGGAGCTATTATCCTGTCCTAATTGGCAAAAATAGGGTGTTGATGTGATTTATTCTAAGGAGTAAGTATCGCTATAAACAACACCCACATCACATTTAAAAAGGAATGACATATGAATACGAAAGTAAAAGAGAAAGTGTGTAATTTTGATAACTTGTATAAATCAATGAATAAATGTAAAAAAGGCGTGACATGGAAAAATCCTGTTGCCAGATATGCTAACAATGGCATTGTATCTGTTCATAAAACTAGAAAGGAACTATTGACAGATAAGAGAAAAATAAAACCTTATAGCATCTTCATGATACATGAGCCAAAAACCAGGGAAATTGTTAGCACGCAATTTGAAGATAGAATTATACAGACCAGCCTTAATGATAATTATTTATATGACACCATAACTAAAAGTTTTATACATGACAATCACGCCTGCCAAATAGGTAAAGGCACTGATTCTGCTAGAAATAGACTAAAGGCACATATGCAAAGATACTTTGGAAAGCATGGCACAGAAGGATATGTCCTTAGTATTGATTTCAAGAACTACTTTGGTAGTACTAGGCATGATGTGGCTAAGGAGTCTGTTAGAAAGAGTGTGACTGATAAATGGGCCTTGATGCATACTGACATGATTATAGATAGTTACAATCATGGCGAAGACCCTGAAATAGGTATGGGTTTAGGCAGTCCGATAACTCAACTTACACAATTGGCTTTGCCAAATGAAATAGATCATATGATTAAAGAAGAATTAAGAATAAAATATTCTGTAAGATACATGGATGACACTATCATAATTCACCACGACAAAAATTACCTAAAATACTGTCTGCAAAGAATAAAAGAAGAATTAGAACCCTTGGGTATAAAAGTAAATCTTAAGAAAACACAGATATATAAATTAACACAAGGCATTAAGTTTTTAGGATTTGCATTTAAGTTAACCACCACTGGTAAGGTTTTGATGCTATTAGATAAAGATAATATAAAGAAAAGGAAAAGAAAGATTAGGAAACATAAGGGTTTGTTAGATAAAGGTGAAATGACAGAAGAGCAGATAGAACAAAGCTTTGAAGGTTGGGAAGTTCACGCGAAAAAAGGAAACAATTATCATGTGGTTAGAGATATAAATAAGTTTTATAGAAAAACAA
>CAYLXY010000471.1:0-1859 GCA_964387405.1 uncultured Clostridiaceae bacterium | reverse complement strand
GGACGAGATTGTAATAAAAGGTGATGAAGTCCTGTATAGGGAAGCATAATGCCGCATACTGTACAGCCAGGAGCAATTTTATCGCGCGCAAGCGCGGAAGAGGGATTCCAAGGAAGAAGAATAATTGGATGTTCTGCTGAAAGAAGCATTTCTTCATCTTCTTGAGAAAGAATAACCGCATCACGGGCAACAGAAGAATCTCTTACCATTACCGCAAAGGGTTTATTTGAGTTTCGTTTTGCCTTCCTTAGTTGAGAGACTGCCTCGGCATTACAAGCATCACAACAAAGATGAAATCCGCCGAGCCCTTGCACTGCAAGGATCTTTCCAAGAGATAAAAGCTGTGCCGCGGAATCAATGGGATTCTTTTCATCTACAATATTTATAGTTCTGTCTTCAATAGAGATAAGACGCAAAAGAGGACCGCAAGCACCGCAGGAAATCGGTTGGCTGTGAAAACGTCTATCTTTGCTGTTATGATATTCTTTTTCGCATTCCAGACAGAGAGAAAATGCTTTCATAGAGGTATTCTTTCTATCATAGGGAAGGCTGTGAATCATCGTATAGCGAGGACCGCACCTGCTACAAGCGATAAAAGGATAGTGATGCCTGCGGTCGCCTTCTGAAAAAAGTTCATTAAGACATTGATCGCAGGTAGCAATATCAGCGGCAGGCCATACCATGCCAGCTATATGATCCGCACTCTCGCGAATCTCAAAAGAAGGGCTATATTGAAGGGGAATAGAATCTATGGTAACTCTTGTGATTCTATGAAAAAAAAAGGAATTTTTTTTTACCTCTTCCTGAAATGCCTGAAGAGAAGAGCCATCTCCCTCTGCCTCAATATAAAGGCCGCCAGTGGTATTTCTCACAAATCCCGTAAGAGAGAGAGTACAAGCAAGACGGTAGAGTTCAGGTCTGAATCCAAATCCCTGAACGTTTCCTTCATAAATAATTCGGAAACGGTTGCGCATAGGAAAAAAGGCTATGGACTTTGAGCAAGGATCCAATCGCTAAAATCAGAGATACCTTCACCGGATATCGGAGAAAGAGGGAATAATCGGATATCAGGACTTATCTCTTTTACAAAATCGGAAAATCGTTTCTTATCAAAAGAGACATATTCCGCTAAATCCATTTTGCTTAAGGCGCAGGCATGAGAAATTTTGTACATAAGAGGATATTTCGCAGGTTTATCGTCTCCCTCAAGAGGAGAGGCAACCACAATATTCATCTTGATTCCAAGTTCAAACTCTGCCGGACATACTAAGTTTCCTACATTTTCCACAAAGAGAATATCAAGGGAAGAAAGAGGCAGGGAGTCAAGGCCTTGTTGAATCATAAATGCCTCAAGATGACAGGCGCCGGCAGTATTTATCTGTACCAAAGGAATGGAATGATGGGAAAGGCGTTCACTATCATACGAACCAGCAATATCTCCTTCAATAACTCCAACCTTTTTGTGAGGAAGAATCTTTTCAATCAAGGCATCCAAAAGTTCTGTTTTTCCCGCGCCCGGAGCACCCATTACATTAAAAGAAAGAATAGAATGATCGTTAAGTCTCTTTCTATTCTCTTCTGCGATGGCTTTGTTTGCTTTTAAAATATTTTCACCAACTTGAATCACTTTAATCGTCATGTTCTATCTCCACTTGTCGTACCACTAAATCGCGTTCTGTTTCAGAACCTTCCTTCTCTATCACTACTGTAATGCGAGAAAAAAGCGGATCGTTTTCCGCGATATTGCGCAGAAGAAACTGAACTGTATCCGCAGATAAACAGCTATACGGATTTGTTCTTAAGGTTACTTGGGTTATGGCGTTGGCTTGCTCTTTTTGCGCAAGATCTCGCAAAAAATC
>CAYLXY010000470.1:0-1862 GCA_964387405.1 uncultured Clostridiaceae bacterium | reverse complement strand
CAATTATAGTATTACCAAGGGATATGTTTTATACAACGGATATATCTGTAACCTTGTGGATAATAAACAATAATAAAAAAGCAGGAGTATTAAATGATAGGCAAGTTAAAGATAGGACAAATGAAATATTGTTTGTAGATTTACGTACTTGGAATGAGAATATCGCAGAGTACGATGTCTCTAAAAGAAGTAAAAAGAAAAAAGTGATTTTTTCAGCTGAACAAATACTAGACATAAAGAACATCTATTTTTCATGGCAAACTGGGGAAAATTATAAGGATATACCTGAATTATGTAAATCTGTAAATTTGAAAGATGTAAGAGCTTCCAACTATTCTTTAGCACCTAGTAAATATATCGAATTTAAAGATAAAGATTTAGATATTGATTACGAAAAAGAAATGGAACGAATACAATTCGAAATGAGAGATTTGTTAAAGAAAGAAAAAGAATCTCAAAAAAGTTTGGAAGACGCATTTAGGGGGCTTGGATATGAAATATAAACTAGGGGACTTTTTAGAGATTGTAGATATAAGAAACAGGGGAAAATACAATGCTGATAAGGTCTTAGGAATATCAACTAAAAAAGAATTTATACCTACTAAAGCTAACTTAGAGGGAGTCAATCTTAATTCATACAAATGTGTTCCACAGTATACTTTTGCTTACGTTGCGGACACCTCAAGAAGAGGAGATAAAATTTCTTTAGCATATAACGCTAATTTGGAAATAATTCTAGTTTCTTCAATTTCTACCGTCTTTAAGGTGAAAGAAAACTCAAATTTACTTCCAGACTACCTATATATGTATTTTAATAGACCAGAATTTGATCGTTATACAAGATTTAATTCTTGGGGGTCAGCTAGAGAAACTTTTACATGGGGAGACATGTGTGATATTGAGATAGAGTTACCATCTTTACAAATTCAAAAAAAGTATGTAGATGTATATAAAGCATTATCTTCCAATCTTGAGGTATATGAGAATGGAATAGAAGATCTAAAAACAATATGTGATGGAACAATTGAAAATTTTAAAAAAAAACATAAGAAAAGATTTATTAAAAATTATATATATGAAATAAACAAAAGAAATATAGATTCTAAATACCCTGTTTTAGGTGTATCTAAAGAAAAGATTTTCTTAAGCAATAGTAGGCACTCTAAAAACACTAAAAACTACAAATTAGTTGAAAGTGGAAGTTTTGCTTTAAGACCAGTTCTTGATACTATGGATTCAGAACTTACTCTTGCATTGAATAGGGGTGATACTTGTGCCGTTTCGCCTATTTATTTAGTTTTTTCTACCGATGAACAAATATTGCTTTCAGAATATTTGTTCATGTGGCTCTCTAGGAAAGAAACGGAAAGATGGTTGGCTTATAATGCTTGGGGAAGTGCACGAAATACTGTAGGAATAGATGAGTTAGGTGAAATTGAAATGCCTATACCACCATTAACAATTCAAAAGTCTTTGATTGATGTCCTTAAAGTATACGAAGAACGAAAAAATATTGATGAAAAGTTAAAACAACAAATCAAGGATATTTGCCCAGTTTTAATAAAAGGCTCACTGGAGGAGGTGGCTAAAAGTGAAAAAGTTTGATGAAGAACAGCTAGAACTTGCAATAATAGATTTATTCATTAAGCAGGATTATATACATCAAAAAGGAGAAGAGCTACATCGTAGATATGATGAAGTTATAATTGAAGAGGATTTATCCAGATTTTTATCCTCAAAGTATTCTGGATTGACTAATACAGAATTGGAGAAGATAATTAATAATGTTAAGCATATTTCCACCTACCCTCTTTATTCCTCTAATAGACAGGCATTCTTTTTAATAAATGAGGGTTTTGATT
>CAYLXY010000469.1:0-1865 GCA_964387405.1 uncultured Clostridiaceae bacterium | reverse complement strand
GTTCAAAGATGAAGATTGCACAACAGAATATGAACCATCTACAGAGGCCATAACTGGAAATATAACTTTATATGCTAACTTTATAAAACAATTTACCTTAACTTTAACAGGCCCAAAAATTTCATCTGTTCCTGCTGCTGGAATGATAGATAAAGGGACAGAAGTGACTGTGACAATAGCACATGAACCTGGTCAGAATATAGAATCTTTTTATGTAGGTGGCTTTGTTAAGATTCATGAATTACAAACTATATCTGAAAATCAATACAGCTACACCTTTATTATTGAAAAGAATACAGAAATCAAGGTGATGATTCAGCTTGCTCAAGTGGGTAAGCCTGTCTGGAATGGAAATACAATTACTTGGGAAGAAGTAGATGATGCTTCAAGTTATGCAGTGATAATTTACAAGAATGGTGTAGAAATGAGTGGACATCCTGCTTATCCTGGGAACCCAAGCTATGATATCACTGACAGGATAGAAGCTAATGGTTTAGGAAACTATACGGTAGAGGTCAGAGCTAATGCAAATGATGCTGCTGGGTTTTGGCACGGAGAAATGTCCTTGTTTTCTGATGTTAATGTTATCAGTACAGACCTATCTACATTTAATGTAGCTTTAGCAGAAGAAGGATCCAAGACTTCAGGTATGACATTTAATTTAAGGATTACAGGAGCTAAATCTGTATTGGGAAATAATATATCATACGGCGCTTCAAATGTAATAATAACTAGTAATCTAGATTATGAAGTTTTTAATTCTAAAATTAGTATTAATAATGGAGAGGTAACAGTACCAATAAAATTAACAACTGTGGGAAAACACACCCTTACTGTAAAAATCGATAGAGTAACAGATGCCAATACGTTAGATGTAATGGTGGAATAATATATGAAATCACTTGGGGTTAATCCATAGGGAGTCTTTCTGGAGTGCTAAAGGGAATGGGAATAAAATAAAGAAGGCTGGCATATTTGCCAGCCTTCTTTATAGTTAATCACCTGTTTTATATGTTTCAAATGTTCTTACACCCATTGCGATTGCTTGTTCTCTAGTGGTATTAGCATATCCTTGTGCTATTTGGGCAGAAGTTATTGCTTTAGGCATGAAATTGCCATCAGTACCTTTGATAATCCCAATTTTGCTCATATATTTAACATGTTCTAAAGCCCAAATAGAGATATGTTTTTCGTCTTTAAATGTAGGGGCGCCATCAGTAGAAAAATCTGCAGTTGGAACCATAATCCTTATGGCACGGCTCAGCATAGTAGCTACTTGTTCACGATTAATAAGTTTATTTGGCTCAAAGGTAGTAGCTGAAGTTCCAGAGGTAATTCCTATTTGATAAGCCCTAAGAATTTCAGGATTCTTTGTATCTGTAAATGGATTAGGTACAGTGACATATGGTGTAAAACCAGTAGTCTTCTCATATAGTTTAACTGCAACTTCAGCAAATTCTTCTCTAGTAATATTCTTTGTCATATCTGCTCCTTTGAGGGATTCTGGGATTAGACCATAGTCAGCAGCTTTCTCAAGTTCAGGTTTAGCCCAGGTTGAAGCATTGCTATATCCTTCTACTTTTGTAGAAACAACATTCGAAAATCCAGAGCGAATATAATTACCAGTGCTAGTTTCTCCTTCAAATAGAACTCTAAAATAATAGGTGTTTTCTTCTATAACAACCTTATCAACATAATTTTCTTCAACAGGATCTAAGGTATCAGATGAGCTTAGTAGTTTGCTACCAGCCATGGCCATAGAGTCGAATTCTATTTCAGATGCCCATTTTCCATTTCCTACTTTAAAATCAATCCTATGATAAGTTGGTATATGTTTACTTGCTTCTGTTATAGATGGTGGGATA
>CAYLXY010000468.1:0-1866 GCA_964387405.1 uncultured Clostridiaceae bacterium | reverse complement strand
TATTAATTTGAAATATATATTTGTATTATTTTTTGTCATTTCTTCACCTCTAAATATAGGATTACCAATTTATCAAAAAACATTACACAAACTAGTAAAATAATACTATAAAAAATAGATTCTATTTTGTCGAAGCTAGCATTAGGATGAAAAAAATAGTATAATAATAGGTATAAAAGTAAAATAATAGATAGAAAAGGAGCATAATATGTTTTTTAAAAGAAAAGATTTTATTGATTTCAAAGATAAAATTATGAGAAAAAACAGAATTCCCATTTTAATTCATGATAAGCAATGGAAACAATTATTTTCTAATAATATGAACAAAAATATGGAAAGTTTAAGTAAAGAACTAGGGAAATTAATAAAAGAAGAAAAAGAATTGGAAAAAGAACTAAAAAATAGTCAACATAGAAAACGCATAATAATGAATAAGATAATACATCTATCTGATAAATTAAATATTAAAGGACAAGCAGTAGATACTACAGAGATGGAAAATGCAAAGAATGAAATTTCAAGCTTAAATGAAGATATTGATAAAATACGAGAAAGTCTCGAAGAATATCCCCAAAAAATAGAAGATATAAATATAGAATTAGTTGAAGAAACAGCAAATCTAGCATATTTAGAAATAGATGAAGCAGAATCTAGAATAAAAGTTGTTGACAATGAAATAGAGCTATTACGTGAAAGATTGGGGGAATATCGAGATGAAAGAGAGGCACTAGACAAAAGAGCACAAACTTTATATTCTGTACTACATTCTATTATTGGATCAGAGGGAATAGAAAAACTAGATGAAAAGTTCTTTAAATAATAGAAGAGCTAATGTAATAAAAATAGTAAGAATAGAGGTGGCATAAATGAATAAAAAGATCTTAGGATTACTAGCTTTTGTTGCAACAGGAGGAGGTCTATTACTTTCTGCAATGATTAAGGAACAAAATTTATTTAGTACAGAAATCTTAGTATTCATTATTTTTTTCTTCATGATAAGTTTATTTGATCATATATATGAGTTAGTAGTGGGAGATGATACAGATGAAGGATAGTAAAAGAAGAATATATACTTTAATATGTTCACTTATTGGTGTTATATTAACATGGTTTTTAAATCATAAAGTAGGTTCTGGAGCAATAGTTGCTAATGGTTTAGTAGGTGTAATTGCCGCTACAATTCTTCCTAAGGATTTAGCCGGAATTATGTATACAGCATCATTTGTTGGGATGAGTTCAATGACCATATTACCTTCTATATTAGCAGCTTCATTAGGAGGATTATTTGTAGGGATAATCCTCCTATCTACTACAGAAATCTATGCCGGCATTGGTGGTAAAGGTGGAACTAGTGCTGCATTAGCTACTATAATTACAAAAACAATAATAGGATTTTTGAGTTAGGAGGTAGAGTTATGGAAGTATTAATCATTTTAATTATATCAATTCTTGCAGGAATAACTACTTATATAATATCAATCAAATTAAATAAAGGTGCAGTTCTTGCTTCTGCACTTGTGACTTTAGCATCAGGAATTATACTTCCTTATTTTTTCCCTAAAATAGGTGGAACATTAACAGCAGCAGCAGCTTGTTCTTCTTATGCCGGAATGATTTCTGAAAAAAATGCTCCAAAACTTTGGGATATGCTTATAATATCTTTACTAACAGGAACATTATTTATAACTGCTAGTAGTGCTTATATAGGAATTGGTGGAAGACTGGGCACAATAGCTGCTCTTTCATGCTTTAATTGGCTTGGAATTAAAAAAATATTTTTAAGAGAAAAAAGATGATTAAAGGTATAGGAATTGATATTATAGAAATAGATAGAATAAGACAAGCAATAATAAAAAATAATAAATT
>CAYLXY010000467.1:0-1867 GCA_964387405.1 uncultured Clostridiaceae bacterium | reverse complement strand
AGAAATAAAAAATATAAAAAAAGAAATAGATATTAAGTATGAAGAAGTAAAAAAAATATCTGTAAAATTAAGTTTATTAAGACAAAATGTAGCCATAGATTTTGAAGAAAAAATAACAGAAATATTATTTACTTTAAATATGGGGAAAGTTGAATTTAAAGTATTGTTTAAGAATGATGTGGACAATTTAACAGAAATAAAGTTCACTTGTAAAGGAATTGATATAATTGAATTTGTTATATCTACCAATTTAGGAGAAGAATTGAAACCACTTTCTAAAATTATATCTGGTGGAGAGATGTCCAGAATAATGTTAGCTTTTAAAACCATATTAGCTGATGTAGATAATATACCTGTATTAATATTTGATGAGATTGACAGTGGTATAAGTGGACGTACAGCTCAAATTATTGGTGAAAGACTTTATGATATATCTAATAATCATCAAATTATTTGTATTACACACTTACCTCAGATAGCATCCATGGCTAATCATCATTACTTAATTGAAAAAATAGAAAAAGAAAAAAACACAAAGACTCAAGTATTTGAGTTAAATAAAAAGAATCGAATTAAAGAATTAGGACGATTATTAGGTGGTGAATTAACAGATATAACAATAAAGCATGCTGAGGAAATGATTGAAAAGGCTCATTTAAGAAAAAACTAATTAATTTTCTTAAATGAGTTTTTTTATTGTTGAATTTACATTTTGTGAATAATAGGATTATAATAACAATTTTAATATATTTTATGCATTATAAAGATCCCTCCAAAAAGCCAATCTAATTGTAGCAGATAAATAGATAAAAATAAGAGCTAGATTAATATGGCAGGAGTGAATCAAATGAATAATCATGGGAAAATTAAACCAATTTTAGCAATAGCTTTATCTATTTTGTGTATAGTTTGTATATCTATACTTAGTTTTGGGATAATTAACGGTTTTAATTCAGAATATAATATAACAGTAGGTGACGAATATTCAATAAAAACAAGATTTCCTTTGAGTTTCTCTATAGTAACAGATGATATAAATAAAATACTAGAAATTAATCAGGTTAAAAATATTAAAAAAGCTATATTAACAGATAAAAATATTTTTAAATTAAAAACTATTGATAAAGGAACAGCAAATCTTCAGTTAAAAATTTTAGGTTTGATACCATATAAAAATGTAAAAGTAAATGTGGTTTCTAAGATCAAGGTTATTCCTGGTGGACAATCTGTAGGTGTCCGATTAAATACAGATGGAGTATTAGTTGTTGGAATAGCAGAAATTATAGATGTTGATGCTAAGACATATAATTTAGCATCAAGTTCTGGAGTAAAGGTAGGCGATACATTAACTAAAATTAATGATATAAAAATAAACAATGCATCTCATATTAGTGAAATTGTAAAAGCAAGTAAGGGTAGAGAACTTAGTCTTACTATAAAAAGAAATAAGAAAGAATTTATTGTTAATGTGAATCCAATAAAATCAGAAGAAGATAAGGAATACAGATTAGGTTTATGGGTAAGAGATAAAACAGCTGGTGTTGGAACTTTAAGTTTTTTACATGCAGAGAGCAAAAAATTCGGTGCTTTAGGTCATGCAATTACAGATGTAGATACAGGAGTCCTATTATCAGTAAAAAATGGGGAAATTATAAAATCAAGAGTTATTTCTATTGAACAAGGTAGACGAGGATTACCGGGAGAAATAAAAGGTATATTTTATGAAACTGATAATCCAGTAGGTAAAATTGAAAAAAATACTAATTTAGGAGTATATGGGGAACTGTTTTTAAATTCTAATGAAATTTATAAAGAAAAGTCTATGCCTATTGCATATCAACATGAAATTAAAGAAGGACCAGCATAT
>CAYLXY010000466.1:0-1869 GCA_964387405.1 uncultured Clostridiaceae bacterium | reverse complement strand
TAATGCATAGAGAGAAGGACGGTTATAGTTTTAAAGCTATCAATGGAGAAGGAACAAAATGGGGAAAACTTGAAAAGCATTATCATCTTGAAAGTCTTATAGATCAAATCGCAGATGACATTTTAGAATTTGATGGATGCAAAGAAATGTCAGAAGATTTAAAGGAACTAAAAAACTCAATTTTACCAGAAAATACCTTGAAAAGAGAAAAAATAGAAGATGCAAGCAGTAAACCTTCCAAAAAACAAATGAGAGTAGATTTACCTCAAGTGATATGCTCCCCTTAAGGTTGACAGTTGAAATAATAAAACTGTTAATCTTAGGGGGAGTTTTCTATGTCAAAAAGGTCAAAATATACTGGTGAACAAAAGCTTCTGATCTTGCAAGAAGTGGAAAATGGAGGTATTAGCTTAAATAATGCCTCAGAAAAGTACGATATTAGTGAGTCAACTATTAGAGATTGGGCATTAAAATATGAAAGTCTAGGAATTGATGGTTTAGAAGAATCTCGAAGTCTGAGCCACTACACATCAGAGTTAAAAAAAATGGCTGTTGAATCCTACTTAAACCACGAAGGATCCCATCGGGATATCTGCATGAAATATGGTTTAAGAGATACTAAGACTCTACGTTCTTGGATAATAAGGTATAATACTGGTAAGAGTTTAAATAATACGCCAGGAGGTACTTTAAGAGTGGATAAGGGAAGAAAAACTACCTTCGAAGAAAGAATAGAAATCGTAAATCATTGTCTAAATACTAAAACAAATTACCGGGAAACGGCGGAAATTTATGGTGTCAGTTATCAACAAGTATATTCTTGGGTCAAAAAGTTTGAAAATGGTGGAGAAAAAGCACTTATTGACCGCAGAGGGAAGGCAAAAGAAGAGAATCAACTGACTGAATTGGATAAACTAAAGATTGAAAATCGTAAACTGAAAAAAATTAATGAAGAGCTAGAAACGGAGAATGAACTGTTAAAAAAATTGGAGGAACTCGAGAAGCGATATCGCTAGGCCTAGTTCCATCCTTCGTACTTCACACTGCTATTGAAGAACTGCGCAAAGAAGGCCACTCTATCTCGTCTCTATGCAGAACAGCAGGAATATCTAGACAAGCCCATTATCAGTATATGAAAGTAGATCACACAGCACAACAACAGACAGATGAAGAAATCTGCAAACAAATTGCTAGAATTTATGACGATGTCGAAGGTATTTATGGTTACCGGCAAATGACATTAGCCATGAACAGAAAGCATAAAATTAGATATAATCATAAACGCATTTATCGCTGGATGCGAATAATGGGGCTAAAATCCGTCACCCGCATCAAGAAAAATACCTATAAAAAGATACCAGCTGACCATGTCGCTGAAAATATTTTGAATAGAGAATTCATAGCTAAGAAGCCAAACCAAAAATGGCTCACCGATGTCACTGAATTTAAAACTAATGAAGGAAAAGTCTATCTCAGTGCCTTCTTTGATTTACATAGCAATCGAGTAGTCTCTTGGAAGTTTGGTGCCAGCAACAACAATCAGCTTGTCTTTAGTAATTTAAGAGAAGCCTTAGAAGAGAACCCATACGTAACACCGATGATTCATAGCGATCGTGGCTACCAATATACTTCCTATGGTTTCAGAAAGATAATAGAATCCAGAGGGCTTACTCAAAGTATGAGTCGCGTAGGTAAATGCATAGATAATGGCCCTATGGAAGGTTTTTGGGGCAAGATAAAATCTGAACGGTACCATCTTCATAGAAAAAAAGCTGTATATAAAACAAGGCAAGAATTAATAGATGATATTGATAGATATATTAGATTTTACAATAATGAACGACCACAAAAGGGTCTGGAAGGAGCAAC
>CAYLXY010000465.1:0-1871 GCA_964387405.1 uncultured Clostridiaceae bacterium | reverse complement strand
AATTAAGTAAAATAGAACCTATTAAACCTTCCATCATAATTAATCACTCTTTACTGAATAAAATTATTCATATTTGTATACAGTTTTAATGTAAAATTTATAATTATAGATAATAACCATGGTCCAAAAACTACTATAGATCCTAATATTACAATAATTTTAGGAATAAAGGCTAAAGTAGCCTCCTGAATTTGAGTTGTAGCCTGAAATATACTAACAGCCAAACCAACTATTAATCCTAATATTAACATTGGAGCAGATAAAATTAAAATAGTAAACATTGCTTGTTGGCCTAATTCAATAATCATTCCTTCATTCATTTTTTCACCCCTATTTAAAGCTTAGCAGTATAGATCTTATTAAAAGATTCCAACCGTCTACCATAACAAACAAAAGAAGTTTAAATGGCAAAGATATCATTGCAGGTGGCAACATCATCATTCCCATTGACATTAAAGCACTTGCCACAACCATATCTAGTACAATAAAAGGTATAAATAATACAAAGCCCATTTGAAATGCAGTTTTTAACTCACTTATAATAAATGCTGGAATTAATGCAGTTGTTGGAATATCATTTAGTTCAGAATCACCTGTTAATTCTGTACCACTGGCTTCTATAAACAAGGCTATATCTTTATCTCTAGTTTGTCTAAACATGAAATCTCTAAGTGGTTCCATAGTATTATCAATTGCTTGTGCTTGAGTTATTTCCTCATTTAAGTAAGGTTGGAGTGCATTCTGGTTTACTTCACTAGCTATGGGACTCATTATAAAAAATGTTAAAAACAATGCTAGACCTATTAAAACTTGCGTTGGTGGAGTCTGTTGTGTAGCAATGGCATTTCTTAAAAAAGACAATACTATTATTATTCTTGTAAAGCTTGTAACCATTATAAGTATAGCTGGTGCTAAAGATAATACAGTTAGTAAGGCTAACAATTGTAGAGTATTAGCTGTTTCTTGAGGGCCCGCACCACCGTCAATATTTAATTGTAAACTAGGTATAATATTATCAGGTTGAGCATATGAGTTTATAAGCATAAAACCCAAAAAAAATATTAAAAAAAAGCTAAATATTATAATTTTTTTACCCTTTGTTTTATTCATCATTATCACTACCATTCCAACTATCTCTTTTTTCACTAGAATTATCTTTTCTTTTATTAAATAACTTCTTTACTAAAAAATTATTAGTTATATTTTTGCCATCAAATAATAAATCATTTTTTTTATCCATGTACTTCCAGTCTACTTCATTTATTATATCTAGAAGTTTCATCGTTTTTCCTTGGAATGCAAGAATGTATATTTTTTCATTTATTTTTAAAATTGTAATATTTGTATTTAATCCTAAGCTGGCTCTTTCTATAATTTTTGTATATCTATTATCTAATAACTTGTTTGTTTTTTTGCCTATTATTATAGTAGCATAATAGGCAAAAATAATAATTATTATTATAGCTACTAATAATAAAAAACCTGAGAATATAGAAGGATACATTATCCAATCACTTTTTTAACCGCTTCAATGACCCGATCAGCTTGAAATGGTTTAACTATGAAATCTTTTGCTCCTGCTTGTATTGCTTCAATAACCATAGCTTGCTGTCCCATGGCAGAACACATGATTATTTTAGCATCTGGATCAATTTTTTTTATTTCTTTAACAGCTTGAATTCCATCCATCTCAGGCATTGTTATGTCCATAATAGTTAATTCTGGTTTTAATTCTTTATATTTTTCAATTGCATTAAGGCCATTTTCTGCTTCGCCTACTACATCAAATCCATTTTTAGTTAACACGTCCTTTATCATCATCCTCATAAATGCTGCATCATCAACAATCAAAATTCCATTAGCCATTGTTT
>CAYLXY010000464.1:0-1872 GCA_964387405.1 uncultured Clostridiaceae bacterium | reverse complement strand
ATTTTGAAACAGGAGTACAAACTGCATTAGATACAAGTTTAGCAGTAATCAATGAGGATAAGAAATCATTTACACATCCAAATTTAGCCAAAGATGATATGGTATTTGTAGACTATTTTTATGATGTGGAAAGCACATTAGGCGAAACTACAATTGAATATCTAGATAGTAGACATACCATTAAAGATACTACCAATAATAAGTTTTATAAGTGGGATATTAAGTCTGAAAATGGTGTACCAACAGTGAATTTAACGGAGGTGCTATAATGGAACAATATTTACAAGCACTTAGAGGTAGAGATGATGTATCAGAGGAAGTATTGTTGGAGTTGGAAGAGAGATTTAAAGAGGCAGTAGAAGAACCAATAGATATACCAATTATAACTTTGGAAGAAAGGTTAGAGCTAGCAGAAGAAATGCTAATGATGATATTAATGGGAGGTATGTAAAATGATTTATGCTTTTTTACTGAATATGTGGATTATGAATAGGATTGAAGAAGATTATTTAGATACTATGGTAACCTTGAAAAGAATTACAGTAGATGAAAAAGGTATGATTATGACAACACCTAGAATACCTAAGTAAGTCGTATAAGATAAATTAAGTGCAACTAAATAGGATTAGGATTAACACCTAGGGGGTGTTTTTTATACCCCTCTTTCCTGTTTTCACATAATAGAAAGGGAGATTACATGAATGAAAACAACAAAAGATTAGTTAAAAGATATTTGTCCTTAAGAGGTAACAATATTACAGAAAGAAGTAAACAAGCTTTTGGATGGGATCTTAATGTATTTGTAAAATTTTTAGGTGTAAAACCCATAGAAGAAGTAACTCATATAGATATAGATGACTTTATTGAACATTGTAGAGAAGTAAGAAACAATGGCGATGAAGCATTATCAAGAAAATACAATACACTAAATACATTTTTTAAAACTTTAATTGCTAAGGAATATTTAGATATGAAAAATCCCCTTGATAAAGTTGAGCGAATTAAGGTTCGTAAAAAAGTAAGAGGTCACGTAACATTAGAGGAATACAAACAGATAATAAACTATCTAAAATCTAAAGAAGATTATAGAGGACTTGCATTATTTAGTCTATTATACTCTTCGGGAATAAGATTAAGTGAAGTTCATCAACTTAACATTGAGACTTTAAATTTAGATGATAGGGAATTTGTTGTTAAAGGTAAAGGTGATAAAGAAAGAATCTGTGTAATGTCGAATGAAGCCAAAGAGTATATATTGCAATACCTAAACAGCAGAAAAGATAATTTAGAGGCAGTGTTTATATCAAGACAAAATCAAAGATGGGGAAAGAGTAGTATTCAACAATTTATAAAGAAAGCAGCAAAGGAATCTGGAGTAGAAAAGAATATTCACACACATTTATTGAGACATGGAACGGCTATGATTTTATTGGATAATGGGTTACCACTTGATGAGATCCAGAAGGTGCTCGGGCACGAAAATATCGGAACGACGCAAATTTATGCACAAACATCTATGAAAAGGGTTAAAAGTAATGTAGACAATATTTATAGTAGGGTTTTATAAAATAACCAACTAACAAAAGGCAGGTGATAAAATGTTAACAACACCAATATTGAGTGACATTAAAACATTTAACGCCACCAAGGAAAGTATTATTACGTTTAACGTAGTAGGTGGTAACCAAGTTGTAGGTAATAATTTAGTAATAGAGCGTATATAACAAATGGAGCACAAGGCGCTGTTAGAATTATATGGGGTGAAGGCAGAGCGTTCCCCGCAACAAACACAGGCAATGTATAAAAGGAGTGAGTAAATGAAATGCGAAAAATGTAAAAAAGAAAAATCGGCATCAGATTTCATGCCTTCTA
>CAYLXY010000463.1:0-1873 GCA_964387405.1 uncultured Clostridiaceae bacterium | reverse complement strand
AAATTTTTTCTTATTTAATGTTTTCTATCCATATAGAAATAAATAAGTTTAGCAATAGAATTCCCTATATATGAAATCCTATTGCTAAGTTCATTAATATGCTTCTAATTTATGTTTTTTATGAGAATTTCCCCAAATATATTTAATCCCTCTTTTAATTTTTTTATAGTTAAATTCATCAAGAGAAGCTTTTAGTAAATCTAGTTCACACTTTCTACATATGTATTTGTTTAGTAAAATAATTCCTTCCTTGCCTACATTACTACAAACATAGCACTTTAATTTATTGTTCATAAATACTCACCAACCTTAAAATAAATTATTTTACCTTTAATTCTGCCCTATACTTATTATGCTATTCATTATTCCTGTACATTGTTCAATATCAAGTAAGGATAATTAATTACTTTAATTGCAATTATTACACACAAAAATAGCCTATCCCCTTTTAGGGGATTAGACTATTTTGCAACTCTAAGTTTTGTTGGTGATTCTTCTTCTGTTCTCTTACAATATGTTTCTGCTTTAACTCTTCTTTGATTAGTGTTTTGTCTTGGTTTTGATATTATTAATAAGTTCTGATATAAAGCTAAAAAGAAAATAAATACTGGTATAAGAATTAGTAATAGGAAAATAACATTAATTGCCATCTGAAGCATATTTAATCTCCCCTTATGTAATACATTGTATATATCTCTATCTACATAACTCCCTTCTACATAACTATATAAAAATCCTGCTATATTTCCTGGGAAATAAGTACTATTTGTTGAAAGTTTGGAGTTTACCTCGAAAAACATAAGGCAATACCGCTAATCCTAATAATATGACAAATGCAATTAGGGTTTTCACAGAGAATATATTATTTATTTGATCTCCTAACAAAGTATATAGTACTATCTTGGGAAAAGCCCCTAACAAAGTCCCTATTAAAAATTTTTTATAGGAGATATTCGACATACCTGCTACATAACTTATAATATCAAAAGGAAGTCCTGGTGTTACCCTAATCATAAATAAACCTCTTATTATATTGTTATTATCGCTTATTTTATTTATTTTATCTAAGTGTTTGTTTCCCAAAATCTTTTTAAATAATCCTTGAAACTTTCGTGCTAAAAAAAAAGGAATAGATGCTCCGCCTACAAGTCCTATTAAAGTGTATATACTTCCCTTAAATGTGCCATATATAATTCCACCACTTATATACATCAACGAAGTTGGAATAAAAAACAAAGGTCTAATGCAGTTTATTAAAATATATATTAATACCCCTAAAACACCAAAAGATTCAACAATCCGCTGTATGTAGTCAACATTAACCTTATATTTAGCCATATTTATAATTCTCATAAGATTTGTATCATATAGATTAAACACTAACAGAGATATTAACAGAAGCACTGTTAATATACTTATAATAATTAGCATTCTTTTTTTAGTAATCATAGGTTAACCTCCTTATTCCATATTATATACACTTATTCTAAAACTTACTAGCTTCTATATATTTTTTGAATTTTTCAATCAGTATCTGCTTTTTAATATAGAGACCTGTTATAATTTGTAGTTGTAGAAAAAGGTGTCACAATACAAAAACACGGGTCGGCATGGAAACCGACCCTACGATAACTTATCTATATTCATTGTAAGAGCTGGTTTCCACGCCAGCCCGATTATAGAAGCAGAAGATTCTGTCTGTTCGCTTTATTAAGATTAATCGGCTGGACAGGATCCTCCATCCCTAGAAAAAATAACTACACATCCTCTATATATTATCCAATGATAAAATAATATTTCCTAACGCCATTGAGCATTCTAATTCATTTATTAATGCAATCTGTGGAAACCCACCCGCTAACACAAGAGCTCT
>CAYLXY010000462.1:0-1877 GCA_964387405.1 uncultured Clostridiaceae bacterium | reverse complement strand
GTCCGATGTGGCTTAACAGATACAATTCACAAACCTCTGAAAAAAGGGAAAGTGACTTATCCGCAAGCGCGAACGCGAACACCCGAGCGGGGGGCGCTCCAAGCGCATGCCGCATTGCACAAAGCACCGGCGGGGTTAGTTTCCTAAGAATCGCCGCGGTGCCATCCTCCCATACCTCCGGGAACGCTGTCATATCGCCGATACAACCGGAGCATTTAAGCTCACCGTTCATTATATCAATAAAAAAATCGCCGTTTTCAACACCGCACCCGGCACAACCGGATAAATCCGGATGATATCCGGTAAGCGCGGCGGCACGCAGTTCAAACACTGCCTTAATCTGAGATGCAGGTTTAAGATTTTTTGAAAGCGCGAACAATGTATTCAGCGTAAGCGCAAGCAGGCCATCCTCCCGGCTTTCGTCCGGTATCAGATCACTCACCGAATCTATGATATAATGGGCAAGCGAAAACAGCGTTAAATCATCCCTGAGTCCGCCGAAATCATCTATCAAAACAGCTTCTTTCAAGCGGTAGTAAGCGCCCCTTTTTACAAGTACAAATTGGTTATAATATAATATCCGGGAAGTATTTAAGAAACGGCTTTTATAGCTGCGGACACCGTACGCCCGTACCGATATTTTGGCTATCCCATCTGCGAGCAGTGTCAGAATTTTATCCCATTCGCCGACAGGGGTTTCCCTTACGACAAGTGCGTTCACTTCTGTTATCTGCTCAGCCATTATACATCACTCGTCCTTATTGTGATAGCCGAAATTATTAAGGAAAAACTCGTTGTCACGCCATTTCTCCTTTACCTTCACCCAAAGATTTAAATAAACTTTCGTTTCAAAAACAGCTTCAAGATCCTCTCTTGCGTACCTGCCTACCGTTTTGAGCGTTTGTCCGTATTTACCGATGATAATGCCTTTGTGTGATTGACGTTCACAAAAGATATCAGCTCTGATTTTCAGAATACGGGAGGACTCTTCGAATTCTTCAATCACAACGGCTGTACCGTGCGGAATTTCATCCTCCAGTACCCTAAGCAGCTTCTCACGGATGATTTCAGCGGCAATCTGACGCTCCGGCTGATCGGTGAGCGCGTCCGAATCAAAAAGCCACTCGCCCTCCCGTAAAAACGCCCTCGCTTCATTTAAAATTATATCAACACCGTCATTTTTCATCGCGGAAACAGGCACAACTGACATGAAATCATATAATAGCGCATACTGCTCAATGGTACGCCCGATATATTCAGGTTTTGTTATATCTGATTTGTTTACCGCAAGTATTATCGGAGTTTTTTGGCTCTTAAGCCGCTCTATTATCGCAATTTCCACATTGCCTGGCTTTGAGCCCGCTTCCACAACAAGTATAACGCCGTCAACGTCCGTCATCGCTCCGCTCGCCGCTTTTACCATATAGTCGCCGAGCCGGTTTTTTGATCTATGCATACCCGGAGTGTCGAGAAACACAAACTGCTCGTCCTCCTTTGTGAGGATTCCGGTTATCCGATTCCGCGTAGTCTGCGGCTTTTTTGAAACTATTGCTACTTTTTCACCAAGCAGCGCGTTGAGCAGCGTTGATTTACCGACATTAGGGCGTCCGACTATCGCTATAAATCCGGTTTTCTTCATCTATTTTCTCCGTCTCGTTTTGGCGTATGGAATAAGTTTTAAAGTGATTTTTATTAAAAACAATTGTTAAGTTACAATGTTTTAAATATTATAGCATATAAAAAGTTATCTTTCAATACCCATCAGCGATAAAATCATCCGCTGTCTGTCAAACATATCCCCCCAAACTCCGGGGGTATATACGTTTTTATTTTTGCAGCGCTTGACAGTTTTGTTTTGCGGTTTTAAGGGTTTATTA
>CAYLXY010000461.1:0-1885 GCA_964387405.1 uncultured Clostridiaceae bacterium | reverse complement strand
ATACCAATAACAATTGCAAAAACTATGGCTGCAATTACTCTCGCTAAACCTAGCTCCCAGTCCAGTACTCTTGCGGTGATCGCAATCGCTGTTATATTAATCGCTGGACCTGCAAAAAGAAAAGTTATCGCCGGCCCTAAGCCGGCACCTTTTTTGTAAATACCAGCAAAGAGTGGCAAAATAGTACAGGAACAGACAGCTAAAACAAAGCCAGATACAGAGGCTACACTATAGGAGATCGTTTTTTTTGCTGTAGCTCCAAAATACTTTAAAACTGCGTTTTGAGAAACGAGGACTGCGATTGCTCCTGCTATGAAAAAAGCTGGAACTAGACATAATAATACATGTTCGCGCTCATAATCAGTTAGCAGGGTAAGTGCTGCCATAATCGGTCCCGCGAAATTGAGAGCTTGAAGCGGCATGAAATATGCCAGTAGAAAAACAACTATGATTATTGAAAGCTTTCGTTTGTCGTTCATTCTAATAAACCACCTTGCTAGTCTTGTTATACAGCTCATATAATTTGCTTTGATATACTCATATGCCCATATAGGCATATTAACATTTACTAATTTGCTAGTCAACACTTTTATCACCTCTTTATCACAAAAAGGTCAGCTCCGGCGCTGACCTTCTTAAAATGTACTGCTATTTGTTTTTTTTGTGAAACTAGCTCAGATTAAACATGCATGCGCTTGCGTATTTCTGTCCGTATTGCCTTCCCCTGAAAAATAAAAATAGCAGCGAGAAATATAATACTAGCAACAATACTAATAACTGAAGGATATACTACCTCCACCCAACCAAATAGTATAAAAAGCAAAGGAATAATGCCAAAGATGCTATCAATCAACGCATAGGTAATATAATCATTGATACTAAGCTTCATGATTTTGGCGGTAATATACATGATAATCATTGCCGATACGATAGTAATCGGAATCACGTACTCCAGCGACCACCCGTGCCAACCTGTTCTCCAGTCCCAAAAAAGTGCCAGTAAAGAAAGAATTATTACTAGCCAGATTATTTTTTTTGGAATATGATATCTTTTCTGTATTATTATATACACGCCAATCCAAATGCTCAGTACCCCAAATAAAAAGAAAAGCGGCCAGTTTACATCGGATGGAAAGATAATGTTTATAGCAAAGCTCAAGACTACAGCAACAATCGAAATAAAAATCAAAATCCGCATTGCTAAGTGTCGCTCGTAAAACGGCGCTATTTTAGGAAACAAATCCTCGCATTCTTCTATATTATCTGTTGTTTGCAGCGGGTTTTTGCAGAGTATGCAAAGTTCCCGTTCGTCACGAACATTTACCTGACAATGCTCACAATATTTCATAGCGTTTCCTCTTCTCATAGATTTGATGCTAGATCAAATTCAATTCCTCTATTAGCAAGAAATTGAAAAAAACTTTGCTGGATATCCGTTTCTTCGTAAGGAGATGTAAAACTTATTACAAGTCTATCCCGATACGAACACAGGGTAATCTGCGGTCTCCTTGCATTAATGCAGATAGTAAACTGTCTGATATGTTTTTCAAATTCTGGTGCGGTTGTAATTCTTCCTAAGTTGGAAAGTGAAGAAGTTAATCGACGATTATTCCACGCGTTCCCCACTTTTAATGATAAGTCCTTTAGTGACAACGGAATAATTCTTGCAAAAGGATTACTCTGTAAGTCCATAAATTTTGCCATCTTACTATCTACTGCTTCCTTTGTAAGATGATCTTTAAAAGATTGATCTACGCTTTTAATTATCTCAGCAAATTCCGAACTATGTTTGCTAAAATTATAGCTAATATTCATTGTAGTGAAAAAATTTCTTGCCGTAGCCGACTGATAGATCTGGCGTAAATTTATCGGCACAGAAATAACT